>JAAZXX010000301.1 GCA_014239995.1 Verrucomicrobiia bacterium | reverse complement strand
GAGCCTCATGCAACCCTCAAGGTCATCACCTAGCAGGGTCGCATAAGCCACCAGCAAGTGCTCAGAGCCCTGTCGCACCTTACCATCCCAATCTTCAAGGTAGACGGCTAGTGCAGCAGGAGCATCCCTCAGGGAAAATATTGCTGTTTCAAGCCTCCGCAGGGCCGTACCCGAAAGCCTGGAATTCTCCTCAAACAGGCTCTGATCTGCCAAGCGCAAGATCAAAGTGTCGCCACATTGCAAAGCAGCCTTGTATTGCATTTGAAGAGAGCCGATGGGGTCAGTGACCTTGCCTTCATGTGCCTGAAGCCATCGAAGCGCCGCTCGACCTTGACCCACCTCTATCATGCTCTGTGCCACCCTGAGAAACATCGTTTCACTCCCCAGCGGCGCCTCCTTCATGAGGGCCTCAAAGGCTCTGGAAGTCGTGAGTTTCCGCTTAAGTTTGCCCTGCGCAAAACCCTCCAGGAAATAGGCGTAGGCCTTCAACCCTTTGACATCTGTCTTTTGGGTACGCAGTTGGACCGCAAAGCTCGTAGCTTCCATCCACCTTTCAGCCTTGAGGATCAGGTCGCCATGCCCCATCCAGTAGGCTGCGTCCTCTTCAAAGGTGCCCCTGACGGAATTCAGTAATTCAAAACAACGCTCAGGCAAACCTGCTTCAAGGTAGGCTTCTGCGACACGGAGAGCGGGTTGAATCCGAACAAATCGATGCTGCAGCAGCAATGGCCAATACTGGGAAGCCTCAAAGATAGCTGCGGTGCTCTGTCCATTGTTCTGCATTAACGTCCACAAACGCGCATGATCAAGGGGTTGGTCCAGTTTCTTTTTCCGAATTTCAGAAAAAATTCCAGCATAGTCCTCCAGTTGACGAAAGTGCCAAAAAACCTCAAGTAACAGGGATTTTGCAAGGCTGGTTTCCGGTCTGGAATCTTCTACAAGATCTTGAAGGGCGCGGATAGGATTCGCGGCTTCGGTGAGATTTCCTGAAAGCAATGCCTCCACCGCAAGGTCGAAGTATGAAACCTCACTTTTTTCAACCTCAAACAACCCAGCAAGGCGCTCACGATGTTTGAGGTAATCATCCAGCTGCCCTGCATCAAAGAGCAGACGGAGCAAGCGTTTGGCATGCGCCGGCGTGAGGGTGGAAATATCATTGAGCAAGAGCTGAGACGCAGCATCCAAACCTCTGAGTTCATTGTAGGAAAGCACCAGATCCACATCCGTTGCGTTGGTCCGGGTCAGTTCAAGTAAGCGACCGGCTTTTGCAGCCACATCACGGATGTCAGAGGGGCTCTGTGATGCCTGTGCCATGGCGTTACTGACCACCATACGGTAGAGGTCCGGATCCATGCCATCGCGCATCATCGCAAGTCTCAGCGTGTAGGACACCTCCCCAGACTGCTGATTGGCCATGGCAAAGGCCGCCTCTGCCTTCAGGCGCTTGGCCTGGCGGATATCATGTATACTGGAGCGAACCGTTTTCCCGTATGTTTCGGGCGAAATGTTCCACAATGGCAACAGGTAGAAGCCAGCCCCCACAAAGACCATTAGAATCAGCAAAAGCGTGTATCGAAAGTCCGGCTTGTTAATCAGGATATGCAGGAGTGGTGAGTGACTCGCCATGCGCTCAAGACGGCGTTTCCAACTACTCGACCGGGATTTTTTTCTCTGTCGTTCTGACATGCTCGTCTTAATGCTTAATGAAAATCAACTACTTACTGAACCACAGCACCCACCATGATCATTTACCTGAGCATCCACCATGGTCACAAGGTCTTCCCACAGGACACCGCCTAACCCACCCTCCTGCATGGGGCAAACCTCATACTGCTGCTCAATCCAAGCAAAGACCTCGGCAAGATCCAAGGAATCCATCAGGCCTTCATTGGATACAATGGGTGAAGCAAGATCAAATTGGATATATCCTTCGTGAGAACGGGCAATGATTTCCACCAGCCTGGCTTCCAGTCTTTCACGAATATCTTGCTTCGCTTGATTCATGCCTTCGACAACTATGACCTCAACTCTCCTTGCGGCGAAAGATATATCCTGGGCTCATTGGTCCAGCCATGCAGGCTAGAAACAAACGGTCCACTATTGACGCTGCCAATGTCAATCCTAATCCATCATTCTCGGCACATCCTTGTCTCCTCTTCCAACGATTGAAACCAGTCCGACTGGAACTGCCTGAGGAGTATCCTGAAAACGTGCGGAGACGAAGTGGAGAATAGTGGCATGCTGGACTATGGACTCTCGCATGCGTTCGAAATAGTTACGTCCGTACGGAGGATGTGCAGCACCGATTCATGACAACCCTGTGGCGGAGAAAAGTCGCTACTGCTTGATGTGGCCATGGTCCTGAACATGGACAATCGCCCGTTCTTGGTGTTCAGCCAGCGGTATCGAATATGCGCATCAAAACGGGATAAATCCAGGGAAAATGACCCTGGGGTCTCATTGAAAACGAGAACCTCATATCCAGGATGATGGGCCACAATCGCGCCCTCACCACGGATGATGATCGCATCGTCCGGTTCAAGTCCCCCAAGGCCATGACGGAGTTCTTCAGCGATGAAACGCATGACCATGACGATGCTCTTTTTTCCCTGGAGAAAGGCATCCTCCTCAAAAGGTCCCTGCGAGTAATCAGGAAAAGGGGCCTGTCCACCACTGAGTGCACAGCGCCATAAAGCCTTTCGAATCTTGTCGTTATCCCATGCCCCCCTTGGAATGAAGATTCTCCAGTGATCCGTATGCGCGGTAGGGAAAGGTTTTCCGAATTGAAGCAGGAGATCGGCACGCGAGGGTAGAAAGGCTCCTCCAAGACTCTCGTAGGTCTGTCGTGCAGGGATGACACTGCCACTCCCCCCGCCATGACGACTACTGACCGGGTGCCGCCAGGGATCGTTTTGATGAAACCAATCCGTGAAATCATCGATCCAGACAGCATCCCTGTATTCGCTGATATCGATACCAGAGTCCCAGAGGATGAGTGGATAGGGTGCCAGACGGGCCATGAGGTAACGGTAAAGCCTCCGCTCCTCCGCCGAATGGGGTCGAATGCCCAACCGGTCCGGACGCAGGCCATCATCGGTGTAAAGCATGACATAGGCACCCATATCCAAATCCCTCGCTGCGTCCATTCTTGAATTCAGGTTATCCCAGAACACGGGGTTAAAATGGATCCCTTCCTTGCCCTCAAGGTAGGGCATGGCTTCCATAGGAAAATGCTCTGCCCAATCATCACGCTTTAACACAATGGCACAGGTGTGCAACCAGGTGGCCCGCACTTCTCTGGCATGCATCAAAGCCCGCATGACAAGGGGGTGGTCGGCACCATGTGCTCGAAAGTGAGCACGCCCGTCGTGGTAGCTTCCCACCCCCCAAATCAGGGGCATCACGTGGTCTCCTTCGGTAGTTTTCCACCGGTTGGGCTTGAGGGGGTCAGGAAGCACCGAGCCCTTCAGGTCAGATGGCACGCACTCAAAGGCACCTCGAAGACCATCAAGAGTCTCCGCGGCACAGACCGTCCTGTAAGTCCAGCGTCCGACTTCATTTGGCATGAAGTAGATTTTCCATTTGTCCTGGCCATCATAAAAACCATGGTGCCGCATTTGCTTTCCAGAGGGACTGGTGAAAAGACCCTGGAAAGACAGATCATGAGGATTCCCTTGCCACCCATGATACACAAACACCTTTCTGAACTGTTTCCATTTTCCCACCACTTCGGCCCTGACAACGTTTTCAAGACAAAACGGCCCTAGGAACCCCCAAAGTAGGATGATGCATGGCATCCAACCCTGGGTGTATCGCACCTGCAACCGACAACCTTGCCGTGCTTGCATGAGTTTAGCTCGCTTCACAACGCCTGCAGTGGTGCCTGCGCTCCACACAAGTGCCCGGGATGAAGTTTGGGAAGCTAAGAAAGCGAAAATCACGGTTTCCCACCATCGGTCCTTTCTAGGATTTCCGACCAGTTCAGGATGGTTTCAGATGCCACCTGACGCAATACCTGGAGAGTATCCGTGGCAAGCTGTTCAAGCCCGCGCAAGGATGCCACCGGGACATCGCGTGTACGTGGATCCACCCCTGAGAGGATGCCCTCAATGACCATCAGCGAAAGATACATTCCGGCAGGGCTCGGATGCTCCCTGTCTGGAGCATACAGGTTTACCTCTGGGTATGTGGATCGAGATCGGCTCCAGGCCATGCCCACCGGAGCCACATCCACGTCCAGTTCAAGACTGACTGACCGGTGGGCCTTCGCAATCCCGTGCATGTCGATCCAGTCAAGCCTGTCGTATTCCCAGGCCATGAAGAGCAAGGGACAGGCCCCGGCCTTGCGAACCGCATCAACAAAGCGTCTCGCATAGGTTCTGAAAGAGGCAAGACTCGTCTCGGGGATATCGTCCTGCAGCACTACAAAATCCCACCCTCCCCTGGCAATGACTGACGCAGCATCGGTATCCCGCCACAAGACCTCCAGGGAAGCTCCACCCTTGACGACATGCGCGGTTTCAAAGGCAAGAGGGGGATCCATGGCATGGGAGAGACTATTCAAGTGCGTCCATAAACCTCCATGCCAGTAGGTGAAACTATTCCCTATGAAAAGAACCCGCTTCGGCCTTGAAGGCGCCTCGGTTTGCTTTTCGCTTTTCATGGCAGAAGCCGCGCAGTCCATCCAGCAGAGAGCACAAAGAATGAGGACAAGGCATGGTTTCATCGGCACCCTCATAGCACAGGCAATCCGCTTGGCTTGGCAATCTTTTTTTCAAGTGGCGTCAACCACGTTATCCGGAAAAAAGAGTTACCCCGTGTCTTTCCTGCCCAAACGCACCCTGTTTGCACGGCGGCATGTGTGGATTTGGTTTCCAATCGGCGTCCTTGAACAATTCAATAGTTTTCGTGTCTACCCCGGTGACAATCAAAACAGACGTTATGCTCGATGTAAATGGTTCTCATGTCACAATGGGCACCCCCCATCACGTAATAGGGTGCATCTTCATTCAATGGAGCTGCCACCATTTTGAGATTGCCTGAAATCATGACCGCGTTCATGGAGGAGTTTACTATCGGAATGGGCCGCTCTGATGGTAGTGGACACATTGAACAGTATAGAAAGGACCTAATACTTTGCGAGCCATTGACAGGAATCTCTACGTATTTGTGCAGACATAACTTTAAAATGGGACCCAGTTCAAGTTCGCACATCTTGGAATATTCGAAAGCGGACTTTTAAAAGCAATC
>JAAZXX010000300.1 GCA_014239995.1 Verrucomicrobiia bacterium | reverse complement strand
AGTGAAGATTAATGGAATCTACATAAGTAGACCATAGTGGAAGTATAAAGGTTACCAAAACTTATACCCGGACAATTACCTCGTCTATCACAAGGTTTCTGAGTGATAGAGAAAGCAAAACCAGAATTTCCAGGGTGACCAGATACCTCAGCTCGGAATATCACATTATCTCTAGAACGTGATTTAAAGAAGATCAAAGCCAGGCCCAAATAAGAGGCCCATTCTTCGGTTTTCCATGGCAGGGTGCTGCCAGCAGTATCTCACTCCTCAGCGCATGTACCCTGGAAAGCAAGCTACACAACACACTGGAGAAGTGGGAATTTCCTCGAGGAAATCAGCCTTTACCATGTATAATCCATATTCAAGGTAAAGCATTGCGCGTTTTGCCCGAAATGGGCCAAACCGATGCATCAGGAAGAAACAAAGCATAAGCCAGGTAATTAGACGGTGGCTAGGGTCAGAATCGAAATTAATTCCAGGGCAGGAAGGTGTTCACACATGCATGTGCGTTATGTCTACCCTTGACGATGGAATTACCTTTTTCATCAAAAAACAAACGCTGTTTCAAACGCATTCTTTCTAGGGTGTTTAAAATGGGTAGCGTATTTTGGTAAGTATGAAGTTTGATAGCCAGAACCGACTTTGTGGTCAAGGTTTCACCTTGATTGAGTTGTTGGTTGTCACCGCGATCATCGCGATTCTCGCTGGCTTGTTATTACCGGCCTTGTCCAAGGTGAAGTCTTCGGGACAACAGATCTCATGTGTGAATAGTCAACGGCAGTTGGCTCTTGCATGGGTCATGTACAAGGATGACAACGGTGATCACCTGGTAGAGAACGGTCGAGGAACGCCCAATCAAAATCGTCGGTGGTGGGTCTCTGGAGGAACTCACAGTGCCGGACTGATTACCGACCCGTCCATGTTAGAGGGCGATCACGCTGCTTTCAGTAGTTACGTGGGTAATCGGAAAATCTACAAATGTCCTGGCGATAAAGGTAAAGACACCATGTTCAACCGAGAGCGTACTCGAAGTTATGGACTGAATACCTTCATGAACGATTTGAACCAGAGAGGATTCGGTGGTCGTTCTACGCGCCATCGCTATTTCTCACGTGGTTCGGATGTTGAAGCAAATGATGCCTCCAGGAGGATGCTCTTTATCGACCTGCAACCAGAGAGTATCTGTGTGCCGGCCTTTTGGATTACGATCACTGGGGGGGGAAATAACGGGCATGCTCCCGGTTCATTCCATAATGCAGGAGGAGTCGTAAGTTTTGCAGATGGACATGTCGAACGACACCGATGGCAAGATCCCGAAACGCTCAAACCCATACGGCACGGCTATGGGCGACAAGCTACCCTTGATCACAAATGGATTACAGACCATGCGACGGTGGAGCTTCCTCAGCGAACGAGGTGAACAACGTCCAAGATTTGCGAGTATGACTCCTTGCCTCGCAACTTCGAACTCTGAGCTTTTGAACTTGGCCGAGGTAATCGATCCCAAGAGCCAGCCCCGTTTTTCAGTTTCATGGATTTGAACCCAATACGGTTCCCATGGATCATGACGAACTCAGGTGCCAGGTATTCAGTAATCGTCTGGATGAGAAGCCATTTGAAACTGGACCTCGAGAAACTGCATCCATGACACCCTTACACATCAGAACCGTCGCGGATGTGGATGTATGCATGGACGTGAGGAGCACCACGGAAGAAAATCAGGGACGATGGGCCTTCGATCTGCCAGACATCCCATATGCCATCGTTTCCAAGATCCTCGTTTTTGTAGAAAGCCATGTGCAGATGATCGAATCCAGCATCCTCGACAAGCTTCAGGGCCTCGTCAGCGTCCTGTTTGCGGAAAGGTGCGAGCACGTCCCCCAGCACCTTGCGAACCAGACCTTGCTGATCTGCTAACAACTCGGTCATCGGTATACCTGGCAGCTGCGAGGTCTTACCGGTCAGTCGAACCGTTTGAGTGCCTTCTTCTTTTCGTGATTCCCCCAGCAAGGCCAGGTTGCGTTGTTTGCCGTCCAGCATTTGAAAGATCTCATTGGCCCGTTTTGCCTGATACCAATATGCATTTCCAGGATGATGGGGGGGTTCGATGTCCTTGTTGC
The DNA here is from genome assembly GCA_014239995.1 of Verrucomicrobiia bacterium. Taxonomy (GTDB): domain Bacteria; phylum Verrucomicrobiota; class Verrucomicrobiia; order Limisphaerales; family AAA164-E04; genus AAA164-E04. The sequence continues at coordinate 3,133 of JAAZXX010000300.1, read as the reverse complement.
CCGCTTGATGACCGTAGAAGATTGGACCTCCGAATGCGGCTCCCTCCACCGAGTTGCCATCGCAGCGTCGGGTGACGTGGCGTCCTGTCAGGACAAATTCAAACTTGCCTTCACCTGGTTTGCCGAACAAGGCTATGGATGTGTCCTCCAGTCCTTCCTCATCAGAGTCCCAGGCCACTTGTTCGAAGATTTGATCCGCATACTCCTCGCTGTGGATTCCCTTGAAAATTTCTCGAATCATCGCTTGTTGATCCGCAGTGAAATCTTCCCCGACACGTGCCTTGGTAATGAACCAGTTATTCTGAACCTCCGACCTGAGTGGGTGATTGAACGGGAAGCAGATTAGTTCCCTCTGGGTTTCATTGAGACTAGCGAACAAGCTTGCCACCAGGGTCTCTGAAGCTTGCTTGTCGGTTGCATTTTCCGCATCAACGCCGGAATTTAACAAAGGAATTGACGTGACTGCAGCGGTTCCAAGCGAACAGGCGCCTGTTTTCAAAAAGGTGCGACGGCCGATCAGGCGTTCATCATGCTTTTCGGACAACTGTTGGATAAGGAGGGGATTCATGTGCTTAATTTATATCAAAAGGAACTGCTCTGCGATGAAAATGATAAGGAACAGGTCATTTCGCGTTCGTTGTCGTGGACCAGGAAGGTGCACGGTCTTCTCGGGAGTTCACGATTCATTTCGGAGGTGAAGCTCCTGAGCCAGGATTGCCCAGACTCACCATTACCCAACAAGATGGGGTGGGAATGACCCTGACTTGGGAGGATCATTTTGGACTCTACATGGCCCATGAGCTGGAGGAACCTTTCTAGGCATTTTTCAAGGGCCCTCAGTCCCTACAAGGTGGATACGGTGGATCAGGGCTTCTTTAAACTCGGAGTGAAACCATGATTTGCAGGCTCAGATGTTCTTGCGTCCAAGGGTTCCGCAGGCACCTCTTTGATCAGCTCCACAAAGGAGAACGTCGATACAACTCCTCCCACCAGATGAAAAATGAGTAAGGGCAGATAAAGGTGAATGGGGTATGAAGTGTGGGCATGCCTCCTGCTGGAATGCGATCATCTCAATCCCTCCGATTGAATCAAGGCAGACATGACGGTCGCGGCTGGGTTCATTGACTGAAAATCCGGCATAGAGAAGTCTTGATTTATTTCACGAACAACGGATACTGAAGTTATCCCGTTATCAGAGTCATCACAATGGAGGCCCGTCCGTGAATCGATGAGGTGTTATCGACTGTATGAAAACAAGCAACAAATCCAGGAACCGGTCTGCTGGCATGCTGCTCCCTTTTGCCGGAAATTTTCATGGCAACAAGAAGGTCGCTTTTACATTGATCGAACTCCTGGTGGTTATTGCCATTATTGCCATCCTGGCCAGCATGCTCCTCCCCGCACTTGGAAAGGCCAAGAAGAAAGCCAAGCAGGTGGGTTGCATGTCCAATCTGCGTCAGTATGGAATAGCCATCATGTCGCATGCCGATGACCATGATCAACAAATCATGCAGATGGTCCAACAGTGGGGAACCCGCCCTAATTTCATACGGTTCAATAACACGGAACAACCGGCGGAATGGTCCATCAGCGAGATACAACCTTATGTCCAGGCCTATGACATGCAGAATGAAAACATCGAAGGCGTCTCCATGTGCCCGGAAGTCAATGCCAACTTGATGAATCGATGGATCAAGGAGGTCAACTTTCGACAACATAATTTCCTGGAATACCAATATACGTATTTTGGAAGGGTTGAAAGAGCCCCATCAAGCCATTTGCGGGGTAACGCCACCAATGAAATCACGGCGATGCAGTTCGAGTCCAATAGGTTGCTGATGAGTGATATCTTGTACTATGACGCCTCAGATCGGGGGTGGAGGTATAACCATGGTCCCAATGGATGGGCGTTCAATGAAGTCGCATACATGCCCACCGATGGTGGAGATACGCCCAATATCAGCGGCGTCAATCAATTGTTCGGAGACGGGCATGTCACTTGGAAGAAACGTGCTGCCTTCATCCATTTGGATAAAATGCGCTTTCCAACACGTTACCCAGGGAGTGCCGTGCTGGCAGGAGGGGATACCTATTTTTGGTGATCCTTTGTGAGAGAAACCTACAACCCTATGATGAGTGGAATAATGACAAACAAAGGATCGAAGCTTGCTGGCCTCCTGCTGTTGGCGAGTGCTGTCGGATTTGGTGCCTCCCATGTGAAAGCGGGAGTGGAAGAGGGACTTGTAGCCTACTACCCGTTTGAGGAAGCTTCGCTCGGGGCGGATGCGACAGGTCATGGTCATGATTTGAATAACCTCGGTGTCACGGCCGGTACGGGAATCCAGGGCAGCGGAGCCGTTTTTGACGGCTTTTCCTCTCTTGAGACGACGGATGTCAGCGAACTGATTGCTGAAGGCGATTTCACCTGGTCGACCTGGTTTCTGGTTGAGGATGAGGAATTGAGTGGGGGCTTGCTTTCACTTTCCCCGGATGCGTGGGAACCAGGAGCCAAGGCCCTCTTCAAGGGAGAGGAGAGCTTTCTTGCATTCGATGTGGGTTGGCTGGGGGCTGCCGAGTATGAAGAAGATATACTCGACGGAGAATGGCATCATGCAAGCGTGGTGACACGTTTCGATTCAGACGAAGGCATCGGAATACTCGAACTCTTTATTGACGGGAACTGGGTGTCGGAAATCGAAGGAGAGACTGAGGCTTTCGGGCAACCGGACAACTCTGTCTTTCGAGTCGGATCCGGAAGTCCTGGGGATCCTGATTTGGAAGAGGATGGGGAACCTTTTCCTGATCCACCCCATTTCTCTGGGACATTGGATGAAGTGCGTCTTCACAATCGAGCCTTGGAGCTCGAGGAAATTCGGGAAATGGTCATCTTAGGTTTGGGAAGTTTGGAGGTGCCCGAAATCCTGTCAGAGCCTGAAGATGTCACCGGGATTGTGGGCAGAACGATTACATTGCAGGTGGACGCAGATGGTCTCTTTGCAAGCTACCAGTGGTTCAAGGATGGGGTGGCCATGGAAGATCAGGAGGATCCCGCTCTTGAATTGGAAGATTTATCAAGTGAGGATGCCGCAACCTACCGTGTGACGATCACCAATGATGCAGGATCGGTTTCCGC
>JAAZXX010000002.1:15023-27470 GCA_014239995.1 Verrucomicrobiia bacterium | reverse complement strand
TAAGCCTTCCCATTCTGATTCTTCAGATACAGCTATAACAATCCAATTATCATCCCCTTTACAAGGGTATGCACCGTAGGGAGCGTAATGATCTCCCAATATTTCCCCATATCCTGAAGCATCCCATTCGTTTTTGTTAACGGTTGCATCCAATATGGAAGGCCCCATTATTGCTCCTTGCGCTTCAACTTGGGCAAGTTCGATGAATTGGCCAATCCCAGTTCTGTCACGATATTCGATAGCTGCTATCGAGGATAAAGCGACAAGAGAAGCGCCTAAATAATCTGGTACAACCAGTTTTCCGTGAGCATCCATTGATGATTCTTCAAAGGCCCACATATGGGTACCGACGCGTCCAAAGCCAACCTGCACCTCATCGGCGATGCAGACCCCCCCTGCCCGGCGCACTTGCTCGTAGACCCGCTGGAGGTAACCCTCAGGCAGGATGATCTGCCCGGCGACCCCCTGCAGCGTCTCACAGATGAAGGCCCCGGGTTTCCTGTTTCCGTCAGCCAGGCCGGCGATCACTTCCTCAACCCTGGCCGCGTAGGCCCTGGCAGTTTCTGGACCCATTCCCGTGAACGGACCCCGGTAGGGATCAGGCTGGGTGACCGTGTGAACCTTATCGGGAACCCCTTCCCCTCCGGGACCATCAAACTTGTAAGGACTCACCTCGATGCAGGCCTGCGTGTGTCCATGGTAGGCCCCGTCAACCACGAGGCATTCCCGGGATCGACTGAAACAGCGTGCCATGCGCAGGGCCAGGTCATTTGCCTCACTTCCAGAATTCACAAAGACACAGACACTCAATGAAGCGGGCATGGTTTGCAGCAGTGCATCCGTGTAGTCAACCAGGTGGTCATGCAAATAGCGCGTATTGGTATTGAGCTGACTCATCTGCGCCTGGCCCGCCGCCACCACACGCGGGTGGCAATGGCCCACATGACAGACATTGTTCACCATGTCCAGATAGGGTTGCCCTGATGCGTCATACAGGTACGAACCCTGTCCACGTACCATTTTCAAAGGTTTTTGATAGCTGGTGCTCAGGGACCTGCACACATGCTGCTGACGGTATTCCAAAAGGGCACTGCTTGTCTTTCCGGTATCCACGGGCAAGCCGCAGGCCCGATGCACCTGACACCGGGCCGAAAAGGCATGGACGGCGCGCAACTGGGTCAGCAGTCGCCAGGCGGGTTTTACCGAGACGGATATATAGGTGTTGTCAGGCTGGCTCTGGATTGCCTGGGCCGCATTGCAGACACTCGTGCATAAGCGCAGGGCCACGAGATGATAGAGCACCTCCATCTCACTTTCGCGGAGCGCACGCTGCTCATGGTAGCCCGCCACGATGTGGCCCATGACCTCGAGAGGGTTTTCCTGACCCATCAGTGCATAGGCACAGGTGATCGCCAGGTCGTTGACCAGATGGCTGTGCAGCATGTCGCCAAAGTCAATCAATCCGGTGATACTCGAGGGATGCTGCACCTGGTCCACCAATAGATTGTGATCATTGGCATCGTTGTGAATCACTCCCTGGGGAAGATCCCCGAGCAGGGGAAGGGTCTGGGTGCGGTAACAGGATAAAAAATGATCCACCAGCTCCTGCTGCTCCGGATCCAGGATATGTAATTTTTGCCGGCACACCCGGTATCCCTGGGCCAGATCCCATTCCAGGTCGCGGTAGATCCCGGGATGTTCAAAGTCCTGAAAGGACACGGCCAACTGTCCCACGAAGCCCCCCAGATGTCTCCACAACACCGGGCCATGTCCCCCACTGGCAATATCGGCATAAAAGGGACCCTCAAGATAGGTCAGCACCCGCAAGCAGCAGGCCCTGCCATCGGCATCCTGCAGGGTCATCATGCCTTCACCGGAAAGGTTATGGACCACGGCTGGAACTGGATGACCCTGCATCTTTAAATGCGCCATCGCCGCATTCTGCATGGCCAGTTCCTGAAGGGATGCATCCGGATGGGCGATCTTGACGACATATTTGCCATCAGGGGTGCTCCACAGGTAATTGACATCGCAATACCCGGGCAAACCCTCCAGTTCGCCCTGTAATTGATAGTGCTTTTTAAGGAAGCGGCTGACCGCGTCTTTTGGAAATGATTGCTGCATCGATGACATCAGGAATCTTCCCCGGACAAGGGGCTCAGGAAAAGGGAGGCGCCGATCCGGACCATCGCCGTGTCACAGCTGTCTGCCCAGCAGCGGCTGACCGCCCATGGCATCACGGAATCCTCTGTCTGTTTTTCGATCATGGGTTTATCGGTCTTTCATTTCCATCCCTGCCTCTCGGGTAAAAAGGCCTATCCCTGCGAAAGGCATCGCTGCATCCAATAGGCCGGACCGGGTGTCATGCCGGCTGGATGATGGCCTGACCGGACGGCACCACGAAGGAGGCACGTGTCAGGATCTTTCCACCTGGTTTCTCAACATCCTCAACCACCTGGTAATCACTCCGCAAACCTGAGGGAGTGGCCGTACAAAGGATGTAACCTCGCTCCCGATTATGAAAACGTATGCAGGGATTCTTTGCCATCAAGGCATCGTGGTCACTGGCCTTTTGCGTACCATTCCCACCGCTGGAAAGCGAGGTGCATACGAACTCCGTCGCTACCCGTTCAAGCTCGGGCTGGGTGTCGTCCACCCGCAGCTCATTGGCCCAATTGGAGTGGATGTCCCCGGTCAGGACCACGGGGTTGGAAATCCGGCGCTCCTTGATGAATTGCAGGAGGGCGGCACGCTCTGCCGCATACCCCGGCCACTGGTCCATGGAATAGGAGGCTTCCTCCGAGGTCGAGCGATCCACCAGCCCCATCATGACCTGCTGCGCGAGGATGTTCCACACGGCCCCGGAGCCGAGCAGGGATTGCATCAGCCAATGCTTCTGCTTGTGGCCCAGCAGGGTGTTCCTCGGCTCCAGTGCCTCCGCATTCAAGGGCGAACGCTTGTCCTGGTTGGGTTGATCAGAGCGATACTGGCGCGCGTCCAAAATCAGGAATTCCGCCAAGCGTCCGAAGGACGCCTTACGGTAGAGCTGCAGGTCGGGCCCCGAGGGCATGCATTTTCTCCGCAATGGCATCATCTCGTAATAGGCCTGGTAGGCATTCGCCCGCCGCCACATGAAGTAGACCGGGTCGATGCCCTGCTCTTCCGAGACATGGTTGGCATAATTATTGTCAAACTCGTGGTCATCCCAGGTCACGAACCAGGGGCAGGCGGCATGCATCTGCTGAAGCAGCGGGTCCGAACGGTATTGGGCATGCCGTATCCGATACTCCTCGAGGGTTCCTATCTCCTGCCCAAGGTGGGTGCGGATTGTTCCATTCTGCCCCGACTTGTATTCATAGATGTAATCCCCCAGATGAAAAACCAGGTCGACCTCATCACGGAGCATCTGTTCGTAACCCGTGAACAGGCCTTGCTCATAATTCTGACAGGTGGTCACGGCAAACCTGAACTGGCCCGGCATATCCGTGGGGGCCGGCATGGTTCGGGTGCGTCCCACCGGGCTGCGCACGCCCCCGGCTGAAAAGCGATAGTGATACCAGCGGTCCGGCTTGAGTGAATGGATCTCGACGTGCACGGAGTGACCCAGCTGGGGGGTGGCCAGGGCGGTGCCCCGATCCACGACCTTTTGAAAAGCCTCATCCTCAGCAACTTCATAGGTCACCTCCACCGTGACTGCAGGCATGCCACCGTTGGGTGCAAGCGGCTCAGGAGCCAGGCGGGTCCACAGGACCATGCCCCGGTGATCCGGATCACCCGAGGCCACCCCCATGGAAAAGGGTTCCTTGTCGAACGAAACCGGGTTTTCCGCGCGTGCCGAGCTTCCCAACCACGGCACCGCGGCAATGGCACCGGCATGGGCCAGAAAGAGCCTGCGTGAAACGCCCGACTCATGTCGAAAAGCATTTCTCAATTCACTTAACAAAGGAGACGACATGGGATTCATACTAGCATGCAGCAGGTCCCCTTGGCTGTAATAAAGTGACGATTGAAACACAGCTTCTCTCGCATATTGCCCCGCCTCAAGCCAGCGCCCGTGGAGCTGAATCTCTCTTATGGTGAATCCGCAGGTTTGCTTGAACCATGACAGGATCCCGCCTTGGAAGAAGACCAGCAGCCCTGGATTTTGGGATCCGGATGGGGTGACTTAAGTGGATACGGCGCGTCTTTTATCTTTTCTTGTCGCCAAGGACGATTACTCTTTGGCCGCTAAGAATTGGCATGCAAACCGAATTTATCAGGAACTTCAGCATTATCGCCCATATCGATCACGGCAAGACGACCTTGTCAGATCGGTTACTGCACCTGACAGGCACCATCTCGGACCGCGAGATGCAGGACCAGCACCTGGACTCCATGGATCTGGAGAAGGAGCGAGGCATCACCATCAAGGCCCATCCTGTCACCATGTATTACAAGGCCAAGGATGGGCATCGTTACGAACTGAACCTCATCGATACCCCAGGGCACGTGGATTTTTCCTATGAGGTTTCCCGCAGCATGAGTGCCTGTGAAGGTGCCTTGCTGATCATTGATGCCGCCCAGGGCGTCGAGGCCCAGACGGTTGCAAACCTGCACCTGGCCATGAAACAGGACCTGACCATCATTCCGGTCCTGAACAAGATTGACCTGCCCCATGCAAATGTGGAGCAGGTGCTGACCCAGCTGGAGGATATCCTCGCCATTCCAAAGGAGGAAGCCATCGCCGCCAGTGCAAAAAACGGCATTGGCATCGAGGAAATCCTTGAAGCCATTGTAGAGAGAGTCCCCGCCCCCAAGGCAACCGGTGCCCCCAGCACTCAGGCCCTGCTTTTTGATTCCTATTACGATACCTACCGTGGGGTAGTGACCCATGTGCGGGTCTTTAATGGAGTGCTCAAGGCAGGCAGCCCCGTCAAACTGCTCCACTCGGGGAAAAACGTGGAGATCAAGGAAGTCGGCAGCTTCAATCCCAAGCCCTATGCCAGGAAGGAATTGACAGCGGGGGAGACAGGTTACTTTACGGCCAATATCAAGAGCCCACTGGATATCAAGATAGGAGACACATTGACGGACGCCAAGAAACCGTCCCCACCGCTCCCGGGTTTCCAGGAAATTCATCCCATGGTCTACAGTGGGATCTACCCCATCAACACGGCAGACTATGAACACCTGAAGGCCAACCTGGCCAAGCTGCAGCTCAATGACTCGGCTTTTGTCTATCAACAGGAAACCTCCGTAGCCCTGGGTTTTGGCTTTCGTTGCGGCTTTCTGGGGCTCCTGCATCTTGAGATCATTCAGGAGCGGTTGCGCCGCGAGTTCGAGATGGACATCATCGCCACCTACCCCAGTGTGGTCTACCGGGTGCAGATGACCGATGGTAAATTCCAGGAAGTGGATAACCCGGCGCATCTGCCGGCAATCACCCAGATCGAGACCATCGAGGAGCCCATGGTGCAATCCTTCATCCTTTGCCCCAACGAGTATATTGGGGACATGATGGCACTGGTCTCCGAGAAAAGGGGCTTGCTGCTTCATACCGAGACGCTGGACGGTGCACGCGTGATGCTGACCTGCAGGATCCCGCTCAACGAAATCCTGATTGACTTTCACGACCGTATCAAGAGCCTGACACGTGGTTACGGCTCCATGGACTATGAATACGATGGGTATGAACCATCAGACATGGTGAAGCTGGACATGCTGGTCAACGGCGAATCCGTGGACGCCTTTTCATGTATCGTGCACCGGGCCAAGGCTGAATACAGGGGAAGATCCCTGGCTGCCAAGCTGAGTGAAGTCATCCCACGTCAACAGTTTCAAGTAGCCATCCAGGCGGCCATTGGCGGCAAGGTCGTGGCGAGGGAAACGGTGCGTGCGCTCCGAAAAGACGTTACTGCCAAGTGTTACGGAGGTGATATCACTCGCAAGAGAAAGCTCTTGGAAAAACAAAAAGAGGGTAAAAAACGCATGAAATCCGTAGGCTCAGTCAACATACCCCAGGAAGCCTTTGTGAAGGTATTGAAATCATGACAACGTTTGCCATTCGCTGGTTGTTTTCCAAAAAGGTACGTACCGCCATCCAGATGCGTCACCACGTCTGGAAATACCTGAACGCGCAGCGCGACCTGCTGAAGCCTGAGGCAACGCTTGCGTTGGAGACCTCCATCCAGGGAGTGACGAATGCCGTCCATGGGAGTGAAGGCATACAGGACCTTGACGGCTCCCTGGAAAACCTTGAAAAAACCGCCAACCGGTGGCTTCAACCCTATCCCCATGCCGCCATTCGCGAAAATATTGAAGTGTTCCTGGTGGCTGCCGCAGTGGTGCTCGCCTTTCGATGCTTCTTTTTCCAGCCCATGGCCATTCCATCTGGTTCCGCGCAACCGGCATTTTATGGAATCACCCATGAAAACCTCCGCCTGACAGAAGGCGCCGAGATACCCGGCGGCCTCCGAAAGATATTTCTTTCATGGGTCAAGGGGGAGAAATACTACCAGAAAAAGGCCCAAAACAGCGGCGTTTTTCGAATCATCGACCAGAAACCCAAAAGCCTTTTCCCATTGGTCAGTAAACAGCGCTTCATGGTGGGTAATGAGGAATACACCCTCTGGTTTCCTCCGGAGGATTTATGGAGAAGGGCTTCCCTGCAAAACGGCATGTCGTTCAAGGAAGGGGAGGATATCATCAAGCTCAAGGTGGTGAGCGGGGACCACCTGTTTGTCGACCGTTTTACCTATAACTTCCGCCGGCCCGAACGGGGTGAAACCATCGTATTCAAGTCCACAGGCGTTCCAAAGCTCACCCAGAACACCCATTACATCAAACGCCTGGTGGGCCTTGGGGGTGAAAAAATCCGTGTTGGAGATGACCGACATGCCTATATCAACGGTAAACGCCTGGAAGTCACGGACCCTGGTTTTGAAATGGTGTATTCCTTTGGAAAAAAACCCCCAAGGGACAGTGTCTTTTCCGGGCATGTCAATGGCAAGGTCGCACGGGAAAATGGCAATTTCAGCATTGCTTTACAGACAGAATTTCCGGATGGCAGGGCAGAATATGCCATCCGAGACAATCACTATTTCGTGATGGGAGACAATACCATGAACAGCTACGACAGCCGCGCATGGCTGGACTTTCCCCGGGAGAAAGTCATCGGTAAACAGTTCTTCGTTTTCTGGCCCATCACTGATCGTTTCGGTTGGCACAACAAATAGGCCAAGATCCCTGTCCATGCATCCGGGCACATCAAACCTGATTGTTAAGGAACAGGCAGGGCTGCGAACTTTCAGGAACTAGATGGTAGTGAAGGAATGCCGTGCCTGTGCGCCATGAAAGGCACACTTGTCATGGGGCACGTTTTTTGCTAAGGCTTGAGGATCCATTCCGTTCAAAACCCGCAGCAACGATATGAAAAGGAACATCGACACCTTCAAAAAAGCTCGCAAAAGCGGCTTCACGCTCATTGAACTCCTGGTGGTCATTGCAATCATTGCCATCCTGGCAGGGATGCTGTTGCCCGCACTGAGCAAGGCCAAAGACAAGGCCAAGGGCATCTTATGCATGAACAATACCAAACAGCTCATGCTGGCCTGTCACATGTATCTGGGCGACAATGAAGACAAATTTCCAACCTCGTGTCACGGTGGCAGCATTGCAGAAGGTGCCTGGGTAACCGGTTGGCTGACCTGGGATGGACGTCAGGACAACACCAATACCCAATATCTTCTGGATCCCAAGTATTCCGTGCTGGCTGCCTACTTTTCCAATGCGAGAAATATTTTCAAATGCCCCTCTGACAACAGGATAAGCCCACAACAAAGGAAACTCGGTTGGACGGAAAGAGTGCGCAGTATTTCTGGCAACATCCGTGTGGGGACCTGTGCCAGCAAAAACAAGGGTGCCGCTGCGTGGGAGTCCCGTGACTATGTCAAGGAGGTAGAAAAAATGTCTGGGTTGACGGATCCCGGACCTTCCCAGACTTGGGTCTACAGCGACGAACACCCTGACAGCATCAACGACGCCGGGTGCTTCGCTCCGGAGCTGGAGCGTGGAAACCCCTGGATCGACCTGCAGGCCAGTTACCATAATGGCGCAGTTGGCATCGCATTTGCCGATGGACATTCCGAGGTCCACAAGTGGACAGCATCGGCGTCCCAACAGATCAATCCCGTGCGTTTCAGCTGGAAAAAGCCCAATGCCAACGCCAGTGATCCGGACGTTATATGGATGGCGCTTCGCAATCAGCGGAAGGCAGGTCACAAGCTGCCGGTGGGTCGTTAAGTCAAACAAAACATTTCCGACAAAAAAGCCCGTCCGACCTGACGGGCTTTTTTGTTTGATCATAAAATCTTTTTTGCCAACATGGACACAGCCTATGCATGCCAAACGACTTTCAAATCTTTTCACAGTATTCGGAACCCTCGCCATAAGTATTGCCCTGATGACGGGATGCGGTGGGGGTTCGGGCCCCAAGGCCGTCTCCAAGGATATTGATGTGGCCGCCTTGATGGATCAGTTGACAAGCGACAACAGCCAGGACCGGCTCAATGCACTGATCGAGCTGGGGGATGGCAGGGAGAATGCAGCTCCTGCTTTGGACCTGATTCTTGAAACACTGACAGATGACAAGGATCACAAAGTACGTGAGATGGCAGCCTACGTGCTGCTTCAAATGGGAGAAAAGTCGGCCAAACCGGCTCTGCCCACCCTGAAGGAAGCCTTCGCCAAGGAGAAGCACCCCACGGTAAAGATCAACATCGTCAATGCCTGGAATGCAATCGATCCAGAATCTTCACCCAGCCAGGGTATGAGCCAGACAGGACCCTAGGGCGAAAAACCCGGGACCATCTTCTCCGGCTGTTGAGAATTCAAAAGGGCAGGCCAAGAACACCCGCCGGGAGCTGCACGTGGAATAACCTTCCAAACAGAAGCTGAATCCCGGTAATCAGGGCGGCACTGATGAGCAGGCAGACATACCAGCGGCTTCCCTGCGTCCACAGCATCCAGGAGGCAAAAAGAAAGCAAGCAAGGGAAAAGCCCAGCCAGGGAAGCAAGATCAACAGGGCCATCAATGCGCCCAGGAAAGCAAGAAAAGATCCGGACCGATGGGAATCATTCTCCGGGGGTACCGGCACCCTGGTAGAGGAGGAACGTCCCAGGAATGGACCGGCAAGCAATCCACAACCACCCAGCACCATGCATATCCCCAGCATGAAGGGAAAGAATTGGGGCCCGGGATCCAGGCTGGAAGCAAAACCGGGTTTCTGGATCAAGCGCGTCAGAACGAAGGAGCCCAAGCCCAGGACCAGCCAGGCAATGCCGCAAACAATCTGTCTCGTGCGTGCTCTCTGAACCGCCACACTCATGGCTCTCTGGCGTATCCTGTTGCCTCAATCACCTGTTCCCATTTGGCATCCTCGGATCGTAGAAACGCTTCAAAATCCTGTCCATGTTTGACCTCAACACCAAACCCATTTTTTTTCATGAACGATTTGTAGGAGGCCGATTGGGTGATTTCAGTAAGTGCCTCCGACAGCCTCTTGACAATGGCATCGGGGGTATCAGGAGGAAGCAGCAAGCCACGCCAACCCACCATTTCCCATTCGATACCAGACTCCTGACAGGTGGGCATGTCCGGATATGCGGCAAGCCGATCACCCGACATCACGCAAAGCACACGCAGCTCACCGGCTTCAATCTGCGTGGCAGCCTCCGGTACGCTGCAGCATACCGCATCAATATGTCCTCCCATGAGTTCCACCAGGGAAGGGGCTGATCCCTCCGTGGGAATCCAACGTATGGCCTCCACGGGAAGATCCGCAGCCAATTGAAAACCGGCTCGCGCGAGATCCCATGCACCGCCTGTAGCCGTTCCGGACATCTGAACCTTACCCGGATTGGCACGGACGTGTGCAAGCATCTCTTCCAACGATTTCCATGGCGCGTCCTGACGAACGATAATGGCGGCGGCATCCGCATTGACCTGCATGAGGGGTGTATAATCCTTGTAGGTCAGATCAGAAATACCCATCCAATGCATGGTGCTCAGTTCAAAGGTCCCCATGGTCAGGGTATAACCATCGGCTTTGGCATGGGCACCAGAGGAATGTCCCACCGCACCGCTGCCCCCTGTTTTGTTCTGCACCACACAGGGAACGTCCAGGGCTTGCTTCAGCGAATCCGCCAGAAAACGTGACACGCGATCCGTGCCACCACCCGCCTTCCAAGGGCAAATCACGGTGATTGTCTTGGTGGGATACTCCGCAGTGGATATCGGGCCTGAACTACCGGACTGGGGACTGCAACCCGAAAGCAACAGACTCATGATGAGGATCATGAAGGCATCCCGAGGCACCCACGGGACCAAGAAACTGGGAAGTATTCGGTTCATGCGTCCTGTGAAGCATGCGTTAAAGGGAGACACATGACAAGATTCCTTTGCAGTCGTGGCGCCCTTTGGAAAGAGTCCTTCCACGTGCAGCTATGCTAGTCTGGTCGTATTCGGTCTCCAACACGTGCTTCGCCATCAATGAGGTCTGCCGCGGTGGTTCGACCATGAGAGGGTCCTGTCACCTTCACCACACCCACCCTCTGGTTGATACGATAGATGAACAGTCGTTGGTCCTGCTGGGGCATCGGATGCAACGGAAAGTCAAGGATCACGAAACGAAGCGCGGTGTTGACAGACACCACCTGCCCGATGGGTGCGTCAACGGCAGGGATAATCATGGAGGGTTCCACGGTTGACTGGCCGGCATCCTTCGCCTTGGCCGGCATGGATTCAATCCGGCCGGTCCATACCGGGTCATGCTCCAAACCCGGAGGCGTTGGCAGTGACTGGGGCATGCAGGCAGTCATCAAAACCAAACAGCATGCCAAGGGAACCAAAGATCGCATGGGAAATATCATCGGTCGGTCCAATCAAAAGTCAAGACGAGGACAGGAGATCCATTGCATCAGGATACAAGTCCCTTTAGTCTTGGGATGGCCAAGGGCCACTGTCATGAAGCATCGATCCTCCCATTCATCTGTCACCAGCGCGCTCACCGTGGCTGGATCTGACAGTGGGGGAGGTGCCGGGTTGCAAGCGGATCTCAAGACCTTTGCCCGTATCAAGATACATGGAACCAGTGTGGTAACATGCATTACCGCGCAGAATCCATCAGGGGTTCTTGCTGTCCAACCTGTTGCCGTCCAATTAGTGGAACAACAATTTCAAGCCCTGAATGAGGGTTTCAGGCCCAGTGCAGTGAAGTCGGGTATGCTTTATTCTGACGCAATCGTGCGGGCCGTATCCCGAGGCTTGCGTCTCCTTCAACCGCACTATTACATCGCCGACCCTGTGATGGTGGCGACCAGTGGTGCCCACCTTCTTCGAGGGAGGGGCGTCCAAGCCATTCAAAAGCACCTGATTCCGTTGGCCAACCTGGTCACACCTAACGTGGCGGAGGCGGAGGTGCTCCTGAATGAGCCGATCCTGCGACCTGCTCAAGCAAAGGAAGCAGTCAAAAAACTGGTTGACCGGTATGAGGTTGCCTTTTTGCTGAAGGGAGGTCATTTACCATCCCAGGGCACGGTCACCGACTATTTTCATGATGGCACGCAGCTTTTGTGTTTGGATGCGGATTACATCCGTGGCAGGAACACACACGGAACGGGTTGTACCTACGCCGCTGCGATCACGGGTTTCCTTGCGGCAGGATCACAGCTGGAGGAAGCCATTTTCAAGGCCAAGTCCTTCATCACGGATGCCATCCGGGGGTCTTACAGGACCGGGCATTATGAGGCTCTCAATATCTGGGAGGCATCAGGAAAATGAAACGTATCTACGTCGATTACAATGCGACCACCCCGTTGGATAAGGATGTGCTCGAGGCGATGCTGCCTCATCTCAGGGATTATTACGGCAACCCGTCAAGCATCCATCGTGTCGGCAGAGAGGCAAGGGCATTTCTGGACCAATATCGCTATGACATGGCAGATCTCTGGGAGTGCAGGCCCAGTGAAATCGTTTTCACCAGTGGAGGCACCGAAAGCAACAATCTGGCTATCTTCGGCACGGCAAGATTGCGCAAGGATCATGGAAGACACTTGATATGCAGTGCCATTGAACATCATGCCGTGCTGCATTGTTATGATTCACTTGCCGCAAATGAGGGTTTTGAGGTGACCTACATCCCTGTGGACTCGGAAGGCCGCGTGGACCCGGAAGAGGTTGCCCGGGCAATACGCAATGACACACAGCTTGTTTCAGTGATGGCGGCCAACAATGAAACCGGAGTCCTTCAACCTGTGGCGCAAATTGGCTCCCTTTGCAAAGATCGCGGTGTTTTGTTTCATACGGATGCTGTCCAATGGTTTGGAAAGGAACCTGTTTCATCCATCCACCAGTTTCAGGCTGACCTGGTCTCGATATGCGGCCACAAGCTGCACGGCCCCAAAGGTTCT
>JAAZXX010000002.1:0-15013 GCA_014239995.1 Verrucomicrobiia bacterium | reverse complement strand
GAAAAGATATTGTTTGGGGGCGCTCATGAAAATGAACGCCGGGCTGGTACTGAAAATCTCGCTGCGATTGCCGGATTGGCCTACGCACTCGGTAAATTTACCCAAACGCCCATTTTTCAAAAACCTGCCATTCTCGAGGGGATTCATTCCCTGCGCAAGGTACTCGATTCAATCGAGGGCGTCGAAACTCTCAGTCCTCTCCAAGCCTGCCTTTGCAATACCTTGGCCTTTACAGTGGCTGGCTGCGATAGCATCAGCTTGCTGGCAGGCCTGGATTTGGAAGGCATCTGTGCCTCGAGTGGTTCCGCATGCTCGGTGGGCTCTCTGGAGCCGTCCCATGTGGTGACGGCCATGGGACGTAGCCTTGAGCAGGCCAATGCTTTGGTGAGGTTTTCACTGGGACGAGAAAACGTGCGGTCAGACCTTGATATGCTTTCCTCTAAACTACCGGGAATCCTCAGGCGCTGCAGCATTGTGAAAAAAGGGCCCAACAAGCTGGGAATAACTTTGTGAATAGTGGGGATAACTTTATCAAGTCACTCTAAGCTACTGGTTACCATTATTTTATTCATGGGTTCTGCTCGTTCTAAGTCCTTGAGCCAGCCTTGACAGCGTGAGTTGTTTGCCTTATTCACAAGGCTTAATTTTAATACATTTGTTCTCTCTTTGAGAAATAATAGACAGGCCTTGAGCATGAAAATCACCATCACCAAAGAAGAATTGCTTCGGGGCTTGCAGTCCGTGCAGAACGTCATCAACCCCCGAACCACACTTCCTGTCCTCTCCAACGTACTTCTGGTCGCGGAAGGGGACCATCTGGTGCTTACTGCCACAGATCTTGATGTCACGGTTTCATGCACTGTGAAGGCAGAGGTGGAGAACGCCGGTAAAGTCACGCTCCCTGCCAAGAAAATCTTTGGTATCGTTCGAGAGCTTTCCACTCCTGAGATCGAGTTAGACGTGGATGAAAAGAATATCTGCAGTCTGCATGCAGGTGCCTCCTTCGCCAAGATCGTCGGTTTGAACGCCAATGAGTTTCCCCCCATCCCGCGTTTTGAGGAAAAAAACAAGGTTTCCATCTCACAGGAGCGCTTGCGGGGTATGTTGCGTAAAACATCCTACGCCGTCTCGTCCGAGGAATCCCGTTACGTACTGAATGGTATTTTCGTCATCATCAAGGAATTCAAGCTTACGATGGTAGCTACCGACGGGCGTCGTCTTGCGCTGGTTGAAGAAGAGCTGGAGGAGACCCCCGACATTCAGGTCCAATTCATCGTGCCAACCAAGGCGATCAATGAACTGAATCGTTTGCTTGGTGATGGTGGAACCGTGGATCTGCAGTTTCAGGAAAATCAGGCATCCTTTTACCTCAAGGGAGATAATGGTTTTTCTATCCTATTGATCACTAAATTGATAGAAGGTAATTATCCTAACTACACCCAAGTCATTCCAAAGAAATGCAAGGAACGCGTACCTCTGGTGCGAGAGGAGTTGCTGCAGGCACTGCGCCGTGCAGAAATCATGACCAGTGACAAGGCGCATTCGGTAAAGTTCTGTTTTACCAAAAACAATCTCAAGATCACCGCCAACACTCCGGATGTCGGCGAGGCCAGGGAAAACATCGCCATCAACTATTCGGGTGACGATATCACCGTTTCCTTCAACCCTCTCTACATGATGGATCCGCTGAAGGTATTGGACGATGACGAAGTCTTCCTGGAAATGTCCGATGAGTTGAGTCCTGGCGTCATCAAGGTGCAGACACCCTTCGTCTACGTCATCATGCCCATGCGCACCAACACGCCTTCCTGAGCGGCTTTGCACGCAGTTTTGCAGGGATGGACCACAAAGCAGCCATCTGCTCGTCTCAGGCGATCCTAGAAGGGTTTTATGAGGAAGCAGAGGGAGTTTGTTCCTCCCGAAAAAATACCCTATGATCGAAACGGTTAAAACCATCTCCAAAAGCGCCGGCAAAGAAATACTTGCCCACTATGGGCAACCCTTGCCTGTTGAAACCAAAGCGGACAACAGCCCTCTCACCCAGGCCGATCTGGCGTCACACCATGCCATTGTCGATGGTCTGCGTGATCTTGATGCAACGATACCCATCATGTCCGAGGAATCGCAGGAAATACCCTTTGATCAGCGATCGCAATGGGAGCAGTACTGGGTGGTTGATCCCATGGATGGCACCAAGGAATTCATCAAGCAAACCGGCGAATTCACGGTCAATATCGCCTTGATTCAAGGAACGACGCCAGTTCTGGGGGTGATTTATGTGCCGGCTCAGGATCTTTTTTTCTGGTCGGAGCGTGGTCAGGGAGCCTTCAAGCAGCACGGAAGTGATGTGTCCATTGCCATCAAGGCACGGTATCCTGACAGGGATTCTCTTGTCATCGTGGCCAGTCGCGATCATGCGGGCCCGATGGTGAAGGATCTGCTCAATCGCTTTCCCGGTGCCGATACCCACAGCATGGGAAGCTCACTGAAATTCTGCATGGTTGCGGAGGGAAAGGCCGATGTTTATCTTCGGGACGTCCCGACCATGGAGTGGGATACCGCAGCAGCCCAGTGCATTGTGGAGGAAGCTGGGGGAGTTGTCCACGACCTGGATGGAATCCCTCTTCGCTACAACAAGCAGGTTCTGCGCAATCCATCCATCATTACCCTGGGAGATGCGGGCTTAAAATGGCGCTAGGGGCCGCAGCAGGGAATCAAGCCCGAAAAGGCCTTTGATTGCTCCCCTGGGCCTGAAGCCCCGCACTCGACGCGCGTCACATCACGGTGACATAGCAACCCACCGTGCATCGTATCATTGTGCCTTCAGGCCCAGGACATGCGACCATTCGGATTTGCCTGCTGCGGCCAAGATGATGGTTGTCTCTGGAGTCCCTCCAACATCCCCGCATAATCCATGCCAATCCAGGGTTCATCAAGGAGCTTGGCAAACTTATTTGAACCCCTCATGCTGTCTTCCATCAGGATGGATGACCGTTCAACGGCAAGGAAACGAGCGATGTTTTACAGATTAATCCTTTTTGAGTCCTCACTTTTCCTGTTGGCATGGATTTTGGCATGGGCCATGGGAATCCCATGGCTGGGAAATGGGCCTTGGAATTGGCACGGATGGGTGCTTGGCATCACCTCCATACTTCCCATGATTTCCATGTATCTCTGGTTGCTTCAATCCAGGTGGGAGCCCTGCCGGGAAATGAGATGCATGATGAAAGAGACCGTCCTCCCGATCTTCAAGCATTGCTCTTGTCTTCAGCTTGCCCTGCTTTCTGGAGTCGCCGGTATCAGTGAAGAGGTTCTCTTTCGCGGTTTGATCCAGGGGGGATTGCAACCGGGCTTGGGTACGCCATTGGCAATCCTCATATCAGCAACCCTGTTTGGCGCCTGCCATGCCCTTTCCAGGTTCTATTTTCTATTGGCGACCCTGATCGGGGTTTATATGAGTCTCTTATACTTGGCCACGGACCAACTTCTGAGTCCGATCGTTGCCCACGCAGGATATGATTTCTTTGTCCTGATGCATTATCTCAAACGTCCCTAGCGGTTAACCGTGACAATCGGCAACTGAAGGCCTTTAATTGAGACCTTGAAGTATTTTGACCATAACGCCACGGCACCGATGAATCAGGATGCCATCAAGGCCTGGTTGGATGCCGTGGATCGATTCTCGGGGAATCCTTCCAGCCTTCACCGGATGGGTTCCAGAGCGGAGAAGGCATTGGAGGATGCCCGCCACTCCATGGCTGATTTACTGGCTTGTTCCCCTCTGGATATCGTGTGGACCTCCGGTGCCACCGAATCCAACAACACCATCTGGCATCATCTTGGCAAGACCCTTGCACCGGATGCGGAAGTCTGGATTTCATCGATTGAGCATCCGTGCTCGGTGGACAGCGCACGCTACTGGTTAGGCAAGCGCGTTCGCTGGATACCTGTCGCCAGAGACGGGGTGATTGAATGGGAATGGCTGAAAAGCAGGATGGGTAAGCGCTCTCCCCAGCTGGTTTGTGTCATGGCGGCCAATAACGAAACAGGATGCCTCCAACCCTGGCAGGCCATCCGTGACTTGTGTGCCGATCACGGTGTGCCTTTTTTCTGTGATGCTGCTCAGTGGCTGGGGCGACTGCCTGCCGATGGACTTGGATCCTGTGACTGGGTCTCGGGATGTGCACACAAGTTTGGAGGACCCAATGGGGTTGGTTTTCTCAAATGCCCATCCTCGGGGAGGTTGCATGCCTTGCTCAAGGGAGGACCCCAGGAGGCACATCGTCGCGCCGGAACGGAGAATGTCCCGGGGGTGCTCTCGATGGTGTCCGCATTGCTCGCCAGGGAAGCCCTGCTGAAACCTGCTGCCATCAAGGGAAAACAGGCAATACAGCATACCTTTGAAACCATGCTGCTGGAAGAAATGCCCGGTGTCCGGGTGCTGGGAAGTTGTGTGCAGCGTTTGTGGAACACTTCCACGGTCGTTATGCCAGCCATGGACTGTCGCATCCGCTGGGTGGTCAAGCTGGATAAATTGGGTTTTGCCGTCTCTACCGGGTCGGCCTGTGCCAGTGGGAATGAAAAGCCATCGCACGTGTTGGAGGCCATGGCCCTGGACCCTTCCGAGGCCTCAAGGGTCTTGAGGTTCAGCTCGGGCTGGGAAACCCCGCAGGATGCCTGGAAGGAGCTTCGGCTCGCGGTGCAAAAGGTGCCTGCTTTGGTAACGGGCCCTTTCAACGCCTGATGGCCGAAGGTATCAGCTTGCCAGTATTGGCCATTGAATGCCTGCTTCATGCCGTTACATTGTTCCCATGATTTATGATGCATCCATGGACGCCCTGATGCAAAAAGTCTGGGACGGCAAGCGTGTCAACGCCGACGATGCCCGGCGGCTCTACCTGTTGCCACTTGAGGAACTTGGCATGCTGGCGCACCGTCGTCGCATGCTGGCAAAGGCCGAGAGCTATCATGGGCGCGGCAATGACATCATCACCTACAACGTTGATCGAAACATCAATTACACCAACATTTGCAATGTCTACTGCAAGTTTTGCGCTTTCTACCGCACGGAAAAAGACAGTGATGCCTACGTGATCACCAAGGAGGAACTGGATCAGAAGATCAAGGAAACCGTGGAACTGGGTGGCACCCAAATCCTGATGCAGGGTGGACACCATCCATCACTGGATCTGGACTGGTATCTCGACCTTCTCTCCCACATCAAATCCAAATTTCCTCAGGTCAACATACACGCCTTCAGTCCCAGTGAGTTTATTCACTTTCAAAAGGTGTTTCAGCTTCCCATGGAAATCCTGCTCCTGAAATTCAAGGAGGCAGGCCTGGGATCTATTCCCGGAGGTGGAGGTGAAATCCTCGTGGACAAGGTGCGCAAACGAATCGCTCCTCTGAAGGCCATGAGTGACGAATGGCTGGGGGTCATGGACATGGCACATCGGGTGGGGCTGCACTCCTCGGCCACCATGATGTTTGGACATGTGGAAACGCTTGACGATCGAATCGAGCATCTTGAGCGCGTGCGTCACCAGCAGGAAGCCACCGGTGGCTTCACCGCTTTCATTGCATGGACATTCCAATCGGAAAACACCAGGCTGAAGGCCGAAACCATCGGGGCTCATGAATATCTTCGTATGCAGGCCCTGAGTCGGATTTACCTCGATAACATTGAAAATATTCAAAGTTCGTGGGTCACCCAGGGCCTTGAAGTGGGGCAGGTAGCCCTGACTTATGGAGCCAATGACCTTGGAAGCATCATGATCGAGGAAAATGTGGTCAGTCAGGCAGGAACCACTTTCCAGATGACGGTGAGTGATATGCAGCGTCTGATCTGCGATCTAGGTTACGAGCCCCGTCAGAGGGATAATTGGTATCGTCTTGTGGAAGCCTAGGCCGGTGTTTTTGGATGACAGAGGAAAAGTGTAGAGGCTAGCTATCTTCAAATCCAGTCATGTCCGGTATCCTTGCCTGGCAGATCCTCAACATCGATGTCTCTCCCACGGACCGGGGAATCCTCCGTCCCTGGGATTTTGTCTTTGATTTATGGCGCAGAGCTTCTAGATTGGTCCACTTTTGACAAAGGCAGGTGCATGGCCAAGAAGAAACCCGACATTGAAATCTACGACACGACCCTGAGGGATGGAACCCAGGGTGAAGGCATCAATTTTTCTGTTGCCGACAAAATCCGGCTTGCGGAACGATTCGATGCCTTTGGTATCCATTACATTGAAGGCGGCTGGCCAGGGTCGAATCCGCGTGACATTGAATTTTTTGAGCAGGCCGCAAGGAAACGTTGGAAGCACTCAAGGATTGCAGCTTTTGGTTCCACACGGCGTAAGAAAATCGCCGTGGAGGACGATCCGCAGGTACGTCTTCTGCTTGAGGCGGAAACACCGGTGGTGACCATTTTTGGAAAGACCTGGCTTCTCCACGTAAAGGAGGTCCTGCGCACCAATTCACGGGAAAACACGGATATGATCGCAGACACGATCGCCTATCTGAAAGATCAGGGACGGCACGTCATCTACGACGCCGAACACGCCTTCGACGGTTATAAAGATGATGCAGAATACGCCATGGCCACCTGGCAGGCTGCCGCGGAGGCCGGTGCCGATTGTGTGGCCTTGTGTGACACCAACGGAGGCTGCCTTTCATCCGAGGTGCGCCAGATCACCCAGGACGCCGTGGCGCGGGTCGCGACGCGCATCGGCATTCACACCCACAACGATATTGGTGTCGGTGTGGCCAATGCACTCGAGGCGCTCGAGGCGGGTGCCGTGCAGGTGCAGGGAACCATGAATGGTTTTGGAGAACGCACCGGTAACTGCAGTCTCACCTCGGTGATTCCCAATGTAGCTCTCAAAATGAAGAAGACCTGCGTGCCCGCCGCTTCGCTGTCCAAGCTCGTGGAGCTTTCACAGTTCGTGGACGAAATTGCCAATCTTCGCCATGATACCCGTATGCCCTGGGTGGGCTCGACGGCTTTTGCCCACAAGGGGGGCATGCACGTGAATGCCGTGCAGAAGGTTGCACACAGTTTTGAGCACAGCCAACCCGATGCCGTAGGGAATCGGCGGCGCATCCTGATGAGCGATCTTGCTGGAAGAAGCAATGTCGTGATGAAGGCGCAGGAACTTGGATTTGCCATCGATAACGCAACGCCGGAGCTCAAGCAGATTCTTCAACGGGTCAAGGAATTGGAGCATGAAGGTTACGAATTCGAGTCGGCAGAAGCCTCCATGGCATTGCTGATCCAAAAGTTTCTCCAGCACCAGGACCTTCCCTTCACGGTGGAATCGTACCACGTCACCATGCGCAAGGAGCATGACTTTGCCATCTGCCAGGCCACCATCAAGGTCAAGGTAGGGGATGTACTCGAGCATACGGTGGCTGAGGGAGACGGTCCCGTGAATGCCCTGGATGCTGCGATGCGGCGTGCACTGGTGAAGTTTTTCCCACGTCAGCTCAAGAAGGTCCAATTGACGGATTACAAGGTGCGTATCCTGGATTCCTCGGGTGGGACGGCGGCCAAGACACGTGTCTTCATCGAGTCTTCGGACGGCAAGGATTCATGGTCCACGGTGGGGGCCCATGTCAACATCATCGAGGCAAGCCTGCGTGCCCTCATCGACAGTTTTGAATATCGTTTAATGCGAAAGAAATCATCCTGATCATGAGCGAACTTCCCAAGGCGTATCAACCGCAGTCGGTTGAATCGAAGTGGTATCAATACTGGCTCGACGAGAAGTTTTTCGAGGCGGATCCCAGCTCCAGCAAACCCGGTTTCTCCATTGTCATCCCGCCGCCCAACGTGACCGGGATGCTCCACATGGGTCATGTACTGAACAACACCATCCAGGATATCCTTGCGCGCAAGGCCCGTATGGATGGCAAGGAGGTACTTTGGCTTCCGGGCACCGATCATGCGGGGATTGCCACCCAGGTCATGGTGGAGAAGTCGATCCGCAAGGAAGGTCTGACGCGTCATGACCTGGGGCGTGAAGCCTTCCTCGAAAAGGTCTGGGAGTGGAAGGAAAAACACGGTGGCATCATCATCAACCAGCTGAAGAAGCTGGGTGCCTCCTGCGACTGGTCTCGGGAACGTTTCACCATGGACGAGGATTACTCCCGTTGTGTGCAGCGCGTTTTCGTCAAGCTCTACAGGCAAGGCCTGATCTACCGGGGCAAGCGCATGGTCAATTGGTGCCCCGCTTCCCTGACAGCCCTGTCCGACGAGGAGGTCATCATGACTCCCCAGAAGAGTTTTCTTTGGTATTTCAAGGTTCAGGTTGCAGAGGATCCCTCCACCTGGATGACCATCGCGACGACCCGTCCTGAGACCATCCCGGGCGACACCGCTATCGCGGTCAATCCCAAGGATCCTCGCTATGGGCACTTGATTGGCAAGCATGTCATCCGTCCCCTTCCCGCCGAGAATCAGGCGCGGATTCCCATCGTAGCCGATGAGCACATTGATCTCGAGTTTGGTACCGGTGTGCTCAAGGTCACGCCTGCGCATGACAAGGCCGACTTCGAGATTGGAAAACGGCATGATCTGGAGATCATTGACATCCTCAACCCCGACGGTACGACCAACGAGCTGGCCGGTCGGGACCTGGCCGGGCTGGATCGTTTCAAGGCGCGGGAAAGGGCCGTGGAATTACTGCGTGAGATAGGTGTGCTCGAAAAGGAGGAACCCTACGAAAACAAGGTGGGCTTCAGTGAACGCGCCAAGGTAGCCGTCGAACCGCGATTGTCGGAACAGTGGTTTCTGAAATACCCTGAGGTAGAGGCATCCCACCGCTGCGTGCGTGAAGGGCACATGAAGTTTTTTCCCGATCGATGGGCCAAGACCTATGACCATTGGATGAGCCATATTCAGGATTGGTGTATCAGTCGTCAGCTTTGGTGGGGACATCAGATACCGGTATGGTATCACAATGAAACCGGGGAAATCCACTGTGACATCGATCCACCGGAGCATCCCGAATGCTGGACACGCGATGCAGATGTGCTGGACACGTGGTTCAGCTCGTGGCTGTGGCCCTTTGCCACCATGGGATGGACGGGCGATGCTACCTTGGACGCTGATAATCCTAGCCTGCAGACTTTTTATCCAACCACGGACCTTGTGACGGGGCCTGACATTATCTTCTTCTGGGTGGCCCGCATGATCATGGCCGGTTACGCCTTCATGGGGGATCTCCCATTCCGAAATGTATACTACACCGGTATCATTCGCGACAAGCAGGGTCGCAAGATGTCCAAGACCCTTGGAAACTCCCCTGATCCCCTGGAGCTGATTGGTCAATACGGCGCGGACGCTCTTCGTTTTGGCACCATGCGCAGCGCACCGCTTGGGCTGGACGTGTTGTTTGATGAAAAGGATGTCGAGCTCGGACGCAACTTCTGCAACAAGCTATGGAACGCCTGTCGGTTCCGGCAGATGCAGGGTGGTATGCAGGAAGGTGAGATTGATCCCATGCGTCTGACCACCGATGACAAGTGGATCCTGATTCGTCTTCACACCGCCATCTCCGAAGTCAACCAGGCCTTCGAGGACTACAAGTTCAATGAGGCCACCACCACGCTCTACCGATTCTTCTGGAATGAATACTGTGACTGGTATGTGGAGTCCAGCAAGGCTGCCCTGCAGGGTGCAGATCCTGCCCTGCAGGCCAACACCTTGGCCCTGATGGATTTTATCCTTTCCAATACCCTGCGCCTTTTCCATCCCTTCCTGCCCTTCATCACCGAGGAGCTATGGCATGGCATGGGTTTCAGCAGTGACCTGCCAGGCGACCAGGGTGGCCGCACCATTGGTCTTGCCCATTGGCCAAAGGCATTCGACGAGGATTTTCTTGAGCATTATGGACTGGATGCCTGTTATGCCGAGTTCGTGGAATCCAAATACGAGCTCGTGCGCATGGGGCGTAATTTGCGTGGTGAATTCAACATACCCAGCAAACAGAAAATACCCTATGTCTTGCAGCCTTCCGAGACCCTCTCAGATTATGAGCTCGACACTCTGAGGATCCTGTTGAACGCCGAACGTCTCGATGTGGAAGCCGACTATCAGGCACCCAAGGGTACGCCCGCCGTGCCATCCCAACTGGGAACTCTTTTCCTGCCACTGGAGGGTTTGGTCGATGTAGAGGCTGAGAAGGGGCGACTGATCAAGGAACTTGAAAAAATCACCAAGGAAGTGGAGAAGGTGGAGAAGAAACTTGCTAACAGCGGATTTGTGGACCGTGCTCCAGCCGAAGTTGTGCAGGAGCACCGTCAGCGCCTGAGCGATTGGCAGCAGAAGCTGGAGTACGCACGGAAAAGCCTGGAGGCACTGACAGCTTCTGGGTCATGAGCCAGCCATGGCAAAGTCTGTCATTCCTTTGAGGATTAAGGTAACCCAAGCAAATGGGATGTTCAGATTTACATGCTAACCTGTATTTGCCATGGAATAACTCCGTGATTTTCGTACTCAAGTTGCCAAAAAATGAATGTTTTCCGGGTCCTAAAGGTACCCCTCTCATTTCCTTCCCTGTGGGCAGCTTTGCAACATGAGCCACTCTGGAACCCTTCCCCATGAGAGTTGGAAGTTGCGTGGGAAGTGCGTCGCCAGTTTTATATACGGCATCATTTCGATTGTCCTTTTCTGGATGCCTACTGTCAGTATTGTCCTGAGCATTGTCGCCATTGCGTCCGCCCTCAAAGTAATGCGCGGGATACGCAACAGCTCGAATGAGATTAAGGGAAGAGGCATGGCAAGGGCCGGGCTGGTTTGCGGTATTGCTGCGCTGTTACTCATCGCCCTTCGGGCATTATACTGGGCATCCCAGTCTCTGGATGGGTAGATTTGGGGATGTATAACTTGAGGGGAGTCTACCGTGGCGGGTGCTCGGCTGGGTCTGTGAAACCCTGAGTTCATCCAGGGTTTCCGCGATGTCGGCAGTCAGGGGATTCCGGGTTCTGGTTGGAATACGGACACTGGCATTCTTATACCGCATTTTTTGACACCCCAACGGAGCCAAGCTCATGTCTTCGCCGGATCACCCATAGCTCGAGCGCCCGCTGCGAACTTTCGGCAAACCGATGGTAATGTCAAAGGCGTGTTGGCGCGTATGCTTGGCCAATTTGGAACATTGAAGTGCCTCATGAGGTTTCCAAAAACGCTTGCAGATTCCGGCGACTGCCGCCTTATTGAAATCCTATGAAGAAAAGTGAATTCCCAACAAAACAATGGCTCATCGTCTTTGTGATTGCTGAACTGATTGCAGTATACGTTTCCACTCAGTGCAGAGATCGGTATCAACTCACGGTGGTAGGTGATGATGTCTATCGTATTGATACCTGGGCTGGTGATACCCAATTATCAGCCATGAAGACAGGTTCCAGGGTTTGGACAACCTTGTCCGAGGCACCGTAAAACAACCTTGGGTATGGTTTGAGCAACAATCACGGCGAGGTGACGATGTCCGAATCCTGACACGCTTCCAGCTTGTGGATGATGGACCGCGCTCACCGTATGTGCTCGGTTCCTATTCTCCCATAGCACAGTTACAAGGTAGGTTCTCAAGTGTGTCAGCAGCAGGCTTTCACCGAGCCGTGCGTGTAACACAAGGGCCTTTTCCCTGTCGTGAGCTGGACAAGTTCGCATTGGATACATCGTTTTTCCTGAGCGTTTGTCGGGAATAAACCAAAAAGTTTTTGAACCATTCCACAGTGTGGATGCGTGCTTTCATGTAGATAACAGAAATTTAGCACTGCCTCAAATACTCCATATGAAAGCTCATTTCCTTCATTTTCTCCTCCCCTGCTTGCTTGCCAGTCACATCAGTCTTGCACAGAAATCCGCCACGGATTCACCCTTCAAAGGCGCCTGGGCCTGGCAATCCACGGCACCTGACGGAAGTGTCTCCGAAGGCTACAGATTATACTGGACCAGCAAACACCTCGGGATACAGCGCGTGGTGCATTTGGAAGTCGATCCACAGACGCGTCGTCCCCTCACCCAGTGGTCTGCCTTCGGGTTGCAGGGTGCATCCGGGATCACCAGGGCCCTGTGGTTCGACAGCAGTGGAAAAATGGGCCAATCTACTGACGTGTTACGTGATCACAAGAGCGTGGTCACCTTCACAGGGATGTCCGGAGATGGCCTTGTTTCAGGGATCTTTCACGCCTCGCTGGACGAGGATAAAAGCAAGTTCACGGAACACATTGAAATGTGGGTGGGCACCGACGGGCAGTTCATCAGAAAAACTCCGGAGTTAAAGGCAGCCTTGATTCCATTCAATCCCCTGCAAAACAAGGAACACGTTCATTTCCAGACATCCCTACCCATTCTGGATGATCGTTTCAGCGGTTTAATGGGAACGTGGAGATCCTTCAAAGCAAACGGGAAGGTGAAGAGGGAGATTCGTTTCCGATCCTCTTTATTGAACACGGCCATGATTGAGCGTTGGACTTGGTTCAACGACATGGAAGAGGTCACCACGGGTGGACTGAATGTCACCAGGAAGGATCTTCAGGGGGATGGATTTTCCATGTGGAGCATAGGAAGGGATGGGTTTTCCATGACAGGTGGGTGGGACTTTATCGATGATCAGACCCTTGGGCAAAGACAGGGGGATGGAAGAATCATCCGAAGGATGATCGATGCGGATACCATCAAGATACATCGCCAACGGAAGATCAATGGATCCTATGTGGATCGCAAGGGTGGTTACACTCTCAAGCGAGTAACGAAGGACGATTGAACTCAAACATCCCTTCAGAGATGTCTCCAGAATCAACATTCCAAAGCCGGTGGTAGACATCGTGAGGGCATCCATGGGCTACCCATGCCCTGCATGGCATCCTCATGGGCTGAGCCTGACAGGGTGGATCCTTACCAGGCCCTCCCCAAGGCTTCCAATGAAATGCCCCTCTTTGATGTTTCCTTGAGGGGGTGTTTCACGACGTGCCTCTCCAATCCGTGGGTTTTCTGGTTTTCACCTCGAGACGAGAGGGCTAGGATCAGCCAATGCATCAGTTGATGACCCTGCTGGTTCTTTTCCGGGACGTCTGTCTACCCATTGTGATTCTGTTTGGCATCGGGTGGATGCTTGATCGCAAGTTTCATTTCGACCTGCGAACCCTGGTCCGTCTCAACATCTATCTGTTCGTTCCTGCCTTTATTTTTGTCAAGGTGACGGAGGCTCAGCTGGACGCCCGGACTGGAATCAGGATCATCCTCTTCACCCTGGCCTCCATTGGCTGCATGGGACTGATCAGCAGTGCAACGGCACGCTGGTTTCGTGACGATCTCCCGACCCGCAAGGCACTTCAGTTATCCACCATGTTCTACAACTCAGGAAACTATGGTATTCCCCTGATGAGTCTTGCTTTTCCCGGAATCGGACCTCTGGTGCAGGTCTTTGTACTGATGACCATGAATATCTCCACTTTTACAATTGGCCTATTCATTGCGCATGCCTCGGTGCGTCAGGGGGCTGGTCACTGGCGTCAATCGCTCGGGCCGGTTCTGCGCCAGCCGGCCATTTATGCCATCACATTGGCCTGGGTCCTGAAGGGGCTTGATATTTCAGTAGAGCAGGTGGTATTCCTGTGGCGACCGCTCCAGTATCTGGCCCAGGGGCTGGTTGGTTTTGCATTGCTGACGCTGGGCGTCCAGCTCTCCAAAACCAGCGTGAAGGGCTTGAAGGGGCCCATGACACAATCCCTCGTCATCCGCCTGATCTGCGGTCCCTGCATTGGCATCCTGTTGACGTGGCTCTTCGGGTTTCAGGGTAAGACCGCTGCGATCCTCATCCTGGGCACTGCCGCTCCGGCGGCGGTCAACACTGCCCTTCTGGCCTATGAATTCAAGGCCAACAGCCAGTTTGCCGCCGCCACGGTCCTTTACACCACACTGCTCAGTGTCCTGGTGGTGACGCTGCTGCTCAGTATCCTGACCTTCGGCTGGATACCCTGGGCCCGTATCGACTAGGGGTTTCGAAATGGTTTGGGACCTATGTCGGCGATCTGTATCACGGATCATCATCCAACAAGATGTGCTTGCGGGAAGACGTCGCACCGGGAAGGCCCATCACGTTTCCCAGGCCCGCAAGACCCTCTTGCAATACTGTCTGCTCGTGGGTGTTGAAAGGCCCTGATGGCTGCAACGTCCTGGATCGAACCTTGGATTTTCACGTAGCCTCACTGCGTCGCAAGCTGGGGGGATTGCCCGAGGCACCCAAAGTACATTCGCGCTGTGCGCGGGGTGGGGTGATGCCTTTGTATGATGGGGGCCGCGTATCTCATCAAAGAAACCAGCCTTCCGCAAAGGTCATGGCTTTTTCCCAAGCACATTCAGGCCAGGATGATAGTGAAGAAATAAATGGTTGATGGAAACCGGAATGTTACTTGGCAGTCGCGTGGACTCAAAATCCAAAAACAATGAACCTTGGAAGGTTGCAACAAGAGTCAACCAGCCACGGTCGCGCGACAGCCCTTGGCAACTTCAAAACAATGGAGCGCATCCTGTGGAATTGAGAGGGCGACGACTTGCCCTGGCTGCCAAGCGGCTGCGGCTGGTTGACGCACCACTACCTTCTCCTTTCCCATGGTCAGGTGAACAAAGGTGTCTGCACCCGTGGGCTCCAGCCAGGCGACCTGAGCGTTCAGGGGTGTAGGGTGTGTTTGCGCCGTGGAGGCTGGCTCAGATAGTCTTGCACATTCAGGCCGGAAACCCAGCTTGAATGATCCCTGTTGCCGCGCAGAAGGCGTGTCAAGCAGCGGCGGGACCGGGTTCAAGGTTTGGTCCCCCAATTCCCAGGTATGTGACTCTTGATTCCAAGTGATACGGAGCAGGTTCATGGGAGGTGAGCCAATGAAACCCGCGACAAATGTGTTCAAAGGTTCTTGATACACCTCGACCGGCTTGGCCACCTGCTGGAGCAGTCCCCTGTCCATGACCATGATGCGATCACCCATGGTCATGGCCTCAGCTTGATCATGGGTG
>JAAZXX010000029.1 GCA_014239995.1 Verrucomicrobiia bacterium | reverse complement strand
CTGGACCGAAGATATTGCTTTTCCAAGGACTGACTTTTTTATACTTGGGCACATCCATATTTTTTCCGAGCCTGTGTAGTTCGACAAAATCACTCCAGCCCATCCAGTACGCGGATCAGATGGAGGCCAAGCTGTCCAGGGCCGATATCCCCCGGGTAAGGAGGTTTTCAAGTCCCTGCGATCCGGGAAACGTTCATCGTGATCTGAACGATACATCCGGCAAGGTCTATCTGCCGCATATTCGAAACACAAACAATCCGATGGGCTTTTTGTTTGGCGCGACTTAAGGCTGGAAGGAGCAAACCGGCAAGGATGGCGATGATGGCGATGACTACCAGCAGCTCTATGAGGGTAAAACCTTCCTTAACTTTTTTGTGCGAGTGGATCATAAACTTGCCCGCTCAATTTAGGGATGCTTCAATGCAAAAGCAATGTAGGATGCCCCAGATTTAGTATTCATCTTCCCACCACCGCATGCGATGACAACAAATTGTTTGCCTTGAACCTCGTAAATGGAGGGTGTTGCGTAACCTCCAGCAGGAAGCTTTGTTTCCCAGAGTAATGCGCCAGTTGACTTGTCAAAGGCTCGGAATTTTTCATCCTTCGATGCCCCGATAAATACCAGACCACCTCCTGTGACAACTGGCCCTCCGTAATTTTCGGTTCCAGTTGGCGATATTCCACGAGCCTTGAGCTCCTCAAACTCTCCCAAAGTTACCTGCCAGGCGATCCTTCCATTTTCCAGATCGATGGCATTGAGGGTGCCCCATGGTGGTTTGATGGCTGGATATCCATCTGGGTCCAAAAAGCGATTATATCCCGTATGGGTGTAAGGTTCATGGTATTCCGATGGCTTGTTATTGTTTTTTTCGGGAAGAAGGTCTTTTCCCAATTCCTGTAAAGATTGAGGTTCAATCAAAAAATCTGCAATGGCGGACTTCTCGTTCTGGTTTAGGAAACTGAATGCTGGCATCAATCCCTTGCCCTGGCTCATTTGTTCAATAATTTGGTCCGAATTCATTTTTTTGGCGATGTCGGCAATGGATGGATATGTTTTTTGGCTGTCACCCATTCTATCCAATCCGTGGCAAGCAGCGCAGAGTCGCTGGTAAAGCAGTGCACCATCGATTGTTCCAGGCCTGGTGCTCCCCTTCGTGGTTGACTTCATGGTCAAAATCCAAGGCATCTCATTAGCATTCACATAAAGCCACCTCGAATCTGGATCCCATGCTGCTCCTCCCCACTCCCCACCTCCATCGAAACCAGGAAAAATAACTGTGCCGATGGTGCTTGGTGGAATGAACTGACCGCCGCTGCGAACCGAAGCTAGTTTTGCCGAAACGATGGATTGGGTCTCTTTTGAGATTTTTGAAATATCCCTTGGTGTAAAGCTCTGGCGTGCAAAAGGAGGAGGAGATGTTGGGATGGGTTGCGTTGGCCACGCCTCTTCGTTGCTCAGATCAGAGGGAGGAAAAGGACGTTCATTGATTGAAAATACAGGTTTTCCAGTTTCGCGGTGAAACAAGAAAACATGCCCAGATTTGGTTACTTGGGCAACGACCGGGATAGATTTTCCATTCACACTGATTTCCACTAAATTGGGTGCAGCGGGAAGATCTCTGTCCCACAAATCATGATGAACAACCTGGTAATGCCAGATACGCCTTCCAGTTTTGATATCGAGGGCAATCAGGCAGTTTCCAAAAAGGTTTTCCCCCTTACGGTTTCCTCCCCAGAAATCGAAAGCTGGAGAGCCTGTTGGGCAAAATACCCATCCACGTTTTGGGTCAATGCTGAGCCCGCTCCAAGCATTGGCCCCTCCCGCCGTCTTCCAAGCTTCCTTTGGCCATGTATGATGACCGAATTCATCCTGTTGCGGAATGGTGTGAAAGACCCATTCCATAGCCCCAGTGTCGACCCGATAGGCTCGAATATAACCTGGTGCAGACGGACCGGGACCCTCACTGACACGAGTGCCGAGGACGATCAGGTTGCCATGTGCAACACCAGGTGTATTCGATAAGATAAAAAGTTTTTCGGCGTCTCGTCCTAGACCTTGTCTGAGGTCCACCCGTCCGTCTGCACCAAAAGAAGCGATGGGAACACCTGTTTCGGCGTTGACTGCATACAGCCAATGGCTTGCAGTAAGGAAAATACGGGCAGTGCTGCCTTGTCCATGGTGGATCACACCTCGATTAACACCGATGGGATTTGTGCCGATAAATGGGTTGAATTGCCATCTTTCAAGACCTGTTGCTGCATCCAGTGCAAAGAATTTTAAAGTGGGCGAGGATCCATAGAGAACACCATCAACAATGATTGGATTGCATTGAATTTGTGTGCGGGGAGTTGCTTGACCAGATTCGGAATGATATTCCCATACCTTGATCAGTTGCTGGACGTTGGCGCGGTGAATTTGTTTCAGGGGAGAATATTGTGAACTCGCATGGTCTCCTCCATATTGTTGCCATTCGGTTGAAGCCGACTGCAACTTGAGAGTGGCATTGAAAGCAAGGCAAAGTGTCAGGATATGAGGCAGCGTTGTTTTCACAAGGCTTCCATTCAACCGGTCAGAGATCATCACCCCAATAAAATATAGTTTCTGTGCTAAAAAAAAAGCCTGGTCTTGTTGTTAACCTGGATTTTTCTTTCCTCGAAACAAGCTTGGATTAGCATGCAAAGGTCATGCCCAAGTTAAAAACAAACCACTCTACGCGTCGTCGCTTTCTTAAAAACGGGTTCATGCTGATGGCTTCGCCAGCTATGATTTCAAGCAAGATTTCAGCACAACCTGAAATTCCAAATATTTCCGGAAAATGTCATATTGGCGTGATTGGTCTTGGAGCCAGAGGTTTTCATCTGATGCAGTCCTTTTTACGCCAGGAGGATGTTCACGTACGAGCCGTTTGTGATGTGGATCGGGTTCATTACCGTTCGAATGCTTGGGGCCAAGGCCAAGCCTACGGCCTGGAGTCAGCCAAACGCGTTGTGGAAAATTTTTACGCCAAAAACAAAAGACGGTCTGCATACAATGGATGTTTGGCCTTGATTGATTACAGGGATTTGTGTGCGCGTGATGATATCGATGCTGTGGTCGTGGCTACTCCCGATCACTGGCATTACCACCAGATCATGGAGGCCCTTGCTCATGGGAAGGACGTATATTGTGAGAAACCCCTGACACACACATTCATGGAAGGGAAGATAATTCATCGCGAAGTGGTTCGAAAACGTGCTATTTTTCAAACAGGTTCTCAACAACGTTCCACAGCGAATTTTCAAAAAGCTGTCGCATTAGTTCGAAACGGATATATCGGTCGGCTTCGACGTGTTGAAGTGGGGCTTCCACCAGGATACACGAAACCGCGAAGTGATACACGGATCCAACCTGTGCCTCCTGGCTTGGATTATGATCGATGGAACGGACCAGCGCCCTTGTTGCCCTACATGCGCGCCCGTCATCATCAGTTATGGCGTGGGCATCTGGCCTATGGTGGTGGCAATATCATGGACTGGATTGGACACCACAACGATATTGCCCACTGGGGGGCTGGAATGGATCAATCCGGTCCAACGGAAGTTCGGGCCGTTGGCTGGACTTCCTCGGAAACGGATATCTACAATACGCCCGTTGATTATGAAATTCACTGTGTTTACCCTGGAAACATCGAGTGGCTCATTGCCTCCAAACTGAAGATGGGAACAAAATGGATTGGCGAGAATGGATGGATTTATGTCAATCGGGGTAGACTTGAAGCCTCAGATCCTCGGTGGCTTGAAAAGGGATTTGCTGTGGGGCCCCTCGAGTTTGCAATGTCCTCAAACCACGTTCGCAATTTTATTGATGGTGTGCGCTCAAGGCGCGCTTGTATCGCACCAGCTGAAACAGCGCATCGATCCATCACTGCTGGACATTTGGGTTATGTCTCCCATCGCCTCGGGCGCCGACTTGTGTTTGATCCCCATATCGAACGCGTGCTGAATGACACCGAAGCAAACACCCTGCTGGATAAATCCTACCGTAAACCTTGGCGCATTTGAAGAAAGATGCCAAGCATAGCTCCAGCAAGTCCATGTTCCTCTCAAAGGGCCAAGGCTTTTTTCAAGTCCCAGTTTCAGTGCTCTCCCCGGTGGGTTGCTGATGCACCAGGACGGATTAACCTGATGGGTGAACATATTGATTACAATGACGGATTTGTAATGCCCGCTGCCATGGATCGGCGTTTGAGTATCGTGGCCGGTCCTATCTCCAGCGATGAGATTATTCTTTGCACCGAGCAGGATAAGAAAGTTTTTCGGTTTCGTTTAAATGATCCTCTCCTGCCGCGTGGTGATTGGACAGATTATGTGGTCGGAGTTCTTGCTCATTGGATGGAATTAAATGCCTCGGTATGTGGACTGGCAATAAGCATTGCATCGGATATTCCGCTCGGTGCTGGATTGAGCAGTAGCGCTGCGTTGGAGGTGGCAACGGCAACGCTTCTGGAAGTGGCGTGGGAAATGAGGCTCCATCCGAGAGCGAAAGCCTTGGCGTGCCAAGCGGTGGAAAACCATTACGTAGGAATGCCATGTGGCATCATGGATCAGTTCGCGGTGACGATGGCAGCTAAGGGACATTTTCTTCTTTTGGATTGCCAAACCAACACGTTTGAGCAAATACCTGTCGATTCACATTTCCCCAGTCTTCTGGTTATTAATACCAACATTCGACATGCGCTCACCGAGGGATGCTATGCAGAAAGACGTTCACAATGTGAGTCTGTTTTGCTGGTCTTAGGGCAAACCTCCTGGAGATCGGTCTCGATGACTCAATTGATGGATAAGTCGGAGGAACTTTCGGATGTTCAATTACGTCGAGGACGTCACGTTATCTCCGAAATCAAGCGTACGCGGGATGCTGCAGATTGCGTCAGGAAGGGAAACATGATGGAGCTTGGTAAACTCCTTTACGCCAGTCATCAATCACTGCGGTATGATTATGAGGTATCCTGTAAAGAAGCGGATTGGATCGTTGACAGGATGGGAGGGCTGGGGGAGGGCGGTGGTGTGTTGGGCTGCCGAATGACTGGTGCTGGTTTTGGTGGATGCGTAGTATGCCTGGTTTCCCCAGATGCCGTATCGGATATCATTCGCCAACTAGATTCTGATTACAGGAAAAAGTTTAATCTAGAAGCTGACTTCTTCCTCACCAGTCCCTCGGAGGGGTGTCGTGCATGGATCCCATCCTAAACAGAGCTGGGTTTTGAATCATAGATTCAGCAGTTGAAGGAGTGCTGCATCTTTTTCAGGCCCTTCAATAAAGTCCAGTGCTCTGAAGTAACGCTTTTGTCCTGCTGCTGTCGTTTGCGGATCCTTGATGATTTTGACGAGTAAAGCAGGTGCGGCACGACTTCGACTTCGCCAGACTATATCTCTTCCAGCTGGTGTGTTCCATTCACTCCCGATTTCACTCAACCAAGTTCTGAAATAGCTTTCCTCATTGCCGTGTGCCCCGATGCCAAGTGCTTCGAGATACCACCGGTCCTCTCCATCATGCTGCTTGGCAAGGGTAGACCAGAGCTTGGGGGCTTCTGGTGATTGCGAGTAGCGTAATGCGATTGCACATTCTCGGCGCACGAGTGGCGAAACATCCTTCACGAGCTTTTGTACCATGCCTGTTATGTCTGATTGGAGACTTCTGGCGATGCGTAACGCCAAAGCCCGGATATTTGGATCTGGGTCACTGTGCGCTTCAATCAGGTAATGCTGGGGCTTATCTTTGATGCGGGCAAGCAAATGCAGGGCTCGCGCTCGTTGTCTGGGTTCATGACTCTGCCACAGTGAGATAAGTTCAGGTTCTGCCTTGGATTGCATGGCATGCAGATGAGTCCAAGCCAATTGCCGGGTAGCCAGATTGGGGGATTTCAAGGCTTCAACACAATGCTTTGCTGATTCCAGTTTGACCGGTACATTATGGTATTGGCGGTTTTCCGCCACTGTAACGCGATAGATACGTCCGCTGAGGGTGCTGAGTTTCTGATCTGCCATGTGATGTCCACCTACCCCTGCATCATTCCAGTCTGCGATCATGAGGGATCCATCAGGTGCTACTCCAACATCGGACGGGCGGAACCAGGTGTCTTCGGATGTGAGAATATCCTTGATGGTCGCACTGTAACCTGCTCCGTCTGCTTTCGTGATATAGGCGCGTACGACTCGTGGTCCAGCATCACAGTGAATGATTTGATTGTGGAATATCTCTGGAAGAAGGGTTCCTTCATAAACGGTGATACCAGTCGGAGAGCCGGCCCCAGTCTGCAAAAGGTTGGGCACCACTCCCGGGTCATTTGCGTGCCAGTGACGCATGGCGATTGCATCCTCCATGTTTGCCCGTTGCTCCTGCCAGCCACCACCCGTTAATTCATCGCGGTAACCGTAGTTGCCATATTCCATCACGTAATTGATGCGGACTCCACTGTTTCCATCATCATCGTTGTCAGACTGCCAAAGTGTTCCAAATGAATCGATGGCAACTTCATAATTATTCCGAAAATTATGACCAACAACTTGAAATTGACTGCCATCCAAGTTGCAGCGAAAAACCATGCCTTGACGGTAGGGTTTTCCTTTCCCTATCACCTGCTGTCCTTGTGGATCCGTGACCGGGCTTCCATTTGCATG
Source organism: Verrucomicrobiia bacterium (assembly GCA_014239995.1). Lineage (GTDB taxonomy): Bacteria > Verrucomicrobiota > Verrucomicrobiia > Limisphaerales > AAA164-E04 > AAA164-E04. Next base: position 8,090 of record JAAZXX010000029.1, on the reverse strand, counting down.
GAAGATATGGGAGCCATTGTTACCAAAGTTGAAGTAAAGTTTTCCATCTGGCCCGAAGATCGCGGCGTGCACGCCATGATCATGGTCCACCCCATCGATGCCTGTAAATAGTACCTCTTTTTTGTCAGCTTTGTCGTCACCGTCCGTGTCCGTAAAGATTAAAAGATTGGGGGAGCAGGCAACAATGACCCTATTGCCAAGGACGCAAATACCCAAGGCGGCATTTACATCGTTGCCTTGGTAGAACAACGTACTTTTGTCTGCTTCTCCATCTTGGTCGGTATCTTCCAGTATGACAATCCGATCCCCTTTTGGGCGAAGCTTGCCCCAAGGTTGCCAAAGCCTGTAATTGGCCCCTTCTGTTACCCAGACACGTCCATTGGCATCAATGTCCAGATTCGTTGGATTTACCACCATGGGTTCAGAGGCAAACAGCTGCACTTCTAATCCCTCAGGGGTCTGCAGGGCTTCTAATTGAGTTTTGGCGGCAGCAGGTCCGTGGCCTTTTGGGTTCAGGGCCTGCAGCGGAGAAATCCACATTGTGCTTAGAACAGCCGTTAAGAGAATGATGCTGGAAGGTGATGTCATCATACATACAATTGACTGAGTTCTCAATGAGCCCTTTTGAACAGGTGTTTCCTTGCTCAATTTCAGCGCTTTCCTTTGGGGTCCAGGTTTGTCGCCAGGTCGTTGTTTGTCACAAAGGAAACAACGCCGTGCGGTGGGATCTCCACCTTTGCAATCCAGAGAAGGGCATTTAGCACGATTTTTCTAAAATTGTCGTTGCCCCAATTGACGTGATGATGTCCTCCTGTAAATCCAAATCCACGACCTCCATCCGGGCGATCCATGACCCACATCATGACCTCTGTTTTTCCCTTTTCTCGTTGTATGTGAGGGTATGGACCTTTGGGCCACACATAGGGTCCTTCACGTACATCGTCCGAAGGTTGAGCGGAGAGGATCGGCGTCACTCCTTTCATATCCGTTCTCCATCGCATATTAAAATACCATTCGTCTCGCACTTGAAAGGGTTGAACCCCTCGGGTGACCGGATGTTCAGGTAAGACATTAAAATGCGGTGACCACATGGGATTGACGCTATATTGATGTTCATAGTAACCACCAATCCATCGTTGCAGGGCCTCTCCGGGATCACCTTTTGGAACTTCGACTCCGTAGTGTGCACATCCAATTCCCACTCCCTTTTTGGCAAGCTTGTCCAGAAGTTGCATTCGGTTTTGCTGAATTGCTGGATGTCCATTTCCTCCATCGGCATAGATCAAAATCGCATCAGCAGATTCGAGAACACTTTCACGCTTGGGCCATCCCATCGGGTGTACGTCCACTTCAACGCCAGGCATGTTCTGGAGGCTTTTTTGAAGGAGCATGCATCCGGCATTAAACTCGTGATCTCCAGGACCGTGGCTTGGTTTACCCGCCAGAAGAACGATCTTTTTAGCTTCCGCAAACAATGAACCCACGGAAAGGAGCGCCAACATACCAGCAATCAGAATGGACTTCATAGGGTGTTATTATTTGCCCTGTACGGGACTAAGGAAAGGTTGGTTTTTTCGAGCATCGCGAAGCACTTCCAGTGGGTTTCGTCCACGTTTCTGGTCGAGATTGCTGAGTATCATTTCCTCGGTAAGGGGACAATCCACCCCGTTTGAGGGAACTTCAGCTTGGGCAATCCATAGCACAGCATTCAGAATCACCTTGCGGAAACTCGGGTTGCGCCAATTCAAGTGGTTGTGTAATCCGGTGAAACCAAAGCCACGCCCACCTTCAGGGCGTTCGTATGCCCATGCAACATGCTGGGGTTGCCCCTGGGCAACGGCTTCTCTCACAGCTGGGTTTCCGCTATGCGGACCATCTCCTCGCTTCATGGTTTCCTTTGGAGGATGCGCCGAAAGGATGGGTGTGACTCCTTCCATACCTTCAGGAAAGCGCATGTGAAAATACCACTCATCATTCACACCAAAAGGTTTGACTCCATTGGAAATGGGATGCTCAGGAAAGGCCTTGAATTCAGCTTGCCAATGCGGGTTGACAGACCAATGAGTTTCGAAATATCCGCCCATCCACTTCAGAAATTCTGCTCCTCCCTGATCCCTTGGGACCTCGACTCCATAATGAAGGCAACCAAATCCAGCGCCGGTCTGCATGACTTTCTCAAGCTGGGCAAGGCGATTCTCCTGAATGGCCAGATGGTTTTTACCTCCCGTGCAGAAGATGATCACCGCATCAGCACCTTCAAGTGCATCAGGATTCTCTGGCCAGCCTCCCGTGTAAACTTTAAGCTCGATCCCGGGCCTCCCTTGCAGACAGTGCTCGATCAACATGCACCCGGCCTTGTGCTCGTGCTGCAGGACACCATGACTTGGAGGCCCTGCAATCAAGACAATCTTTTTGTCGTTCTCTGCCTGAGCGTCATTCGCTGATAACCATCCCATCAGTATGGTTATCAGCAAGGTGGGGAAAGTGTGTAATCTTAGCATGGAAATGAATGAAAAGATGCGAGGTTTATCTGTCCATGCTGGCATGCCATTCCAGCGTGATCTCCTGGTTCAAGACCATTTCACCCGCCAAGGTTCCATCAGGCTGAATACTGCCCTCATAATCAGATAGCATGGTTTGCCCCTCGTATTCCCCAGAAACAGAAAAGGTGACCTGATTGCCGTTGACGGAGCCCGTGATCGCCTGTTTTCCAAATAAGCCCTCGTACTCTCCCTTAAGCACGTTTTCCTCCTGTATGAATCGAAAGACGGGGGAACCATTGCCCTGATCAGACAAGACTTCGGCTTTCCACAATCCGGCTACCTGTACCGGGCCAAGCTTGCGTAACTTGATATCACGAAACTGAACGGTCATCGGGGGACCTGCATGCAGCTGTAAGGCTAGAACACCCCGATTGCGCCTGTTTTTTTCATCATGGTCGACCACGATAGCCGTGACACGGCCGTTGATAACGTGCACAAAACGGTGACCATCAGCTATGATCTTGTAATCGTTCCAGTCTTCTTTTTTGATGTGTGACTGAATATCCCCTGATTCTCCCAGCGAACCTACCACTTCCACCCGGTGCTTATCTCCATTAGCATGGATGGCGGTTAACTGCCCACGTTGTGCCAGGATGCCCCGTCCCCTCTCTTCGTAGAGGATGCCAGAGAACGTGTTTCCGGATTCAAAATCGCCTTGATAACCCCCGACAACCCAGTTGCCGTGATCCCTGCTCCGATATTGTATACCGGAATTGCCTCCAACGATCCTGTATTGAAGTCGTAGTTCAAAATTATCCACCGTGCCCGCCCGCCATATGATGAAGGTATTTCCTTTGGTGGGGTTTTCTTTGGTCGTTTGACCCGTGATGGAGCCATCGCGCACTGACCAGAACTTGGGATTACCGTCCCATCCTTCCAGGTTGGTGCCGTTAAACAATGAGATAAATCCATTCGAATCGGCGGCAGAGGCTGTCCAGCCTCCCACTGCGATAAGGGTGGATACCAAAACTAATCGGAGGGTGTATTTCATGTGTTGAAAACTATTTGATTGGGGACTCGAACGTCTCGGGCTGGAGAGCATCGATATCATTTCATGCATTTCTTGAGAAACTTCACTCCCTTGACTGCAATTTCGTCACGGGTGGGCTCCATACGTCTCCAGATTGCGGCAGCTTTGGCAATGACCTTGACATCGGTGGTAAAGGACTCAATCACGACATCGCCCTTGTAACGTATCGATTTAAGTGCCGTTACGATCGGTTTCCAATCGATATGATCATTTCCAGGGGTTCCTCGATCACTGCCACATGCGTGAAAATGGCCAAGGTTCTTGCCTGCCTTCCTGATGGCTTTCGCCTGGTTTTTCTCCTCGATATTCATGTGAAAGGTGTCGAGGTGAAGTTTCAGGGCCTGACTGTTGACATCCTTGATCATCTTGAGCCCTTGGTCACACGTGTTAATGAAATCCGTTTCAAAACGGTTTAACGGTTCCAAGCAGATCACCCGACCCCGGTCCTCGGCGTATTTGCAGAGCACCTTAAGGTTTTTAACTACCGTTTTCCATTGCTTGGCATATTCCTTGGCAGGTACCGCATCGGCACGTCCCACTGCAGAGTAAACTGGGCCAATCAGCGAAGGGCATTCCAATACGACCATTTGATCGATGAGGGCTTTCATGTAGGTCATACCTGTTTTTTGTTGCTGAGGCGTGCCGCGCAGGTCCCGATCCGGTGACATGCATGCACATACCGACCCGCAAGCCAATCCATTGCGGTCCAGTGCAGCCTTCACTTTCTCTGGATTGACATGAGAAGGATCTTCCACGGGAATCTCGATCGTATCGAAACCCCATTTCTTGAACTTGGGTAGCAACCCGGTACTTCTCGTGGTGAACGGTGAGGTGAACAGAAAGGTGTTTATTCCAAATCTCATATCAACTATGGGTAAGTCCCCATTATATTCCAGCGATGTGCTCTAACAAGCTTTTTGTCCAATCCTCTCGAGGATCGTTTGGATGCGATGTTGATAGGTATGGTTTTTAATTAGACGTTTTCTGCCGTTCAGCGCGATCTCCTCTGCTCGGTAAGGATCATACATGAGAGACCTGAAAACGAGCGGTATTTCATCCCAGTCCCGGTAGACAACCATCTCCTCATACGGGTCGAAGAGGAGCTCAAGGTCGGGGGTCCATTTAGTGAGGAGGAGATTCTGGCAAGCGCTCACCTCGAAGACCCTGAAATTGACTCCATTCATGTTTTTAGGGCGTCGTGGCAGATTCAGCGTGACGGAGTATTCCTGGTATAGCCGGTTGAGCGTTTCGGTATCCAGTCGATACCCCCGCCACTTGGACCATAGACGATGTTGTATCGGTCCCTTCCAAAGGATGGGAACTCCGCGCAGGCGCAATCGGTTGAGGGTTTTTTTCCGCGTTGCGGTGATGGTGCCCGCAAACATGAGCTTGTTCAGTCTGTGATCGACCCCTCCCGGTCTGAAGCGTTTCTCATTCACAGCCAGTGGGAGGTATTTCAGTGCCTTATTGTCTCCCTTTCTTGCTTTGACCAGTGAATCCACCATTGAGGAATCCGTATAAAAAACGTGATCAAAACACTGTATCCCTTCCCAGGAAGTTCGACGACAGTCGCTGAACCAGCTCGCAAGGATAGCTTTTTTTTTCAAGTCTCTCTGGATTGCCTTAAAAAAAGCCGGCTCCATTCCAAAAGGGTCGAGAAATAGGATGAGTCGGGGACTGACCTTATTCACCTGATCGCGGATACGTTGGATAATGGGTTCGTCGATATGGAGGTTTATAAAACCTCGGCGGTATTCAAACCAATGCTCCTCCAGACGTCGTGGCTCGAGTGGTAATACCCTCACGTTTGCTTGGACCTGAGTGAACGCCTCGCCAAGGTCGGCGGCCCAAAAATCGCTCCGTGTATCACCAACGATCAGCACATTATGTCTGTAAGTGCGCATCGCCGAAGCATCATTGGGCTCGAGGTGTTCTGAATGGATCGGTTGTTCCATAGATGGCTGCCAAGCAGCATGAGCATCTCCTGGGTGCTTTGCAATGGCTTTATGCCCTGGGATGTGCGGCGTCATACACACCCTTGATCCGGTCTGTCCCGAGATGTGTGTAGATTTGAGTAGTCACCAGATGGGCGTGGCCCAGAAGTTCCTGAATGCTCCGCAGATCCGCGCCCGCATTGAGTAGATGTGTCGCAAAACTATGACGTAATTTGTGGGGTGTCAGCGATGGATCCAGTCCAGCGATAACTAGATAGTGCTTGAGACGTGCTTGGATGAGTCGCGGGTAAATGACGGAATGTTTTGCCGTGTTGGCAAAAAAAACGGGTACCTCGGGATCTTGTGGATGCCCAATCATATCCCAGTAACGCTGGATGGAATCAAGGGCATGCATGCCGATAGGTGTCATGCGCTCTTTCCTCCCTTTTCCCTTAACGCAGACCAGTTGTTCGTTCCACAGCAGGTCTTCAACAAGCAGCCCGCAGAGTTCACTGATTCTTAGCCCACAGGAATAGAGAGTCTCCAGGACTGCTGAATCTCTGATGTAGGCATCCGATGATACATGCGTCTTCTTCTGCTTGCATTTAGCTTCATAAGCCTTCGCTGGGGCTTCCAGAAGTGCCTGTATTTGTCTGAGAGTGAGGAATTGCGGCAGATGATGCTCTTTTCGAGGCAGGATAATGTTGCGCAGCGGGGACTGCTTGACTTGTCCTTTGCCAATCAGGAATTTGTAAAAGCTCCGTAAGGCGCTGAATCTTACTTGTGTTGAAGAGCGACCATAGCCCTCTCGCCCCAGGAAACGAAGGTATGACCTGAATACATCCCGTCCCATGGTATTCCAGCATGGAGACTGTTTCTTGACATGGAAATACCAAGACAGAAACCCGTGCAGTGCCTGTGTGTAGTTGCGGCATGTGTGGGGCGACGCCAACCTTACCTGCAAAAGGTCTTCAAGGAAGTTGTCGATCCATGGATCGGTGGGTGCCTTGCTGGATCTGCCAGAGTCCATACACCTTTTACACTAATCTTCGGATGCTTGGGATGTCTCGGCAAGGTCGTCTCTTGGAGCGAACTCAAACCCAACCTTGCCTTTTTCATCCAGGACAAGGGCGGCCTTGAAAGGAAACCCCCGTTTGGAGACGAAACCATCCAGAAAATCCGTACGTCCTTTATCCAACAGTTTCCGTAATTGATCCACCTCGACGGATTGTTGAAGGATCATTTTACCAGATTTGAACTTGCAGGGCTTACTGTCTTTCTGAGAGTGTTCGCAAAGATAATCTGAATCGCTTGTAAAGACTTTTCCCCCGCATCGAGGACATTTGCCCAAGGAATCTTGTCCCTCAAAACTGACCTTCTGAGCCGGTGCCTTTGATGCCTTGCCCCCGGCATTTTTCTTTTTGCTTGGACGAGGTTCAAATTCAAAGGAGACCGCTCCATCCTTGATTGCCAGGAAGGCATTGAAGGCTCTTCCAGTGCGATTGGAAACGAACTTGTTGATCAGATCTGACTTACCATCGGCGAGCAACTTTTTAACCTGCACAGATTCAATTTCTCGCTGGAGAATGATTTTACCCGTCTTGAAGTCACAAGACCTGCTGGTTCCCTTGCTTTTCTCGCAAACGTAGTGCATCCCGTGTTCGAAGACGTTTGCCTTGCATTTTGGGCAATGGCCAAGGGAATCCTTACCGGAGAAATCAACGTCCTCTTCATCCGCATCCTTGCCCTTGTCGTTATCACCAAAATCAAACTCCAGTTTTTTCTCGTCCCCAAGTTTGATGATGGCTGCAAAGGGCCATCCCTGTTTGCTCCTGAAACCCTGCAATGGACCTACACTTCCCTTGTTCAGGATGGTTTCCATTTCCTCGGGCTCAAACTGGCGTCCGGAAAGGATCTTCCATACCGAAAAATCGCAACTGGAACACTGGTATGTCTTGTAGGTTTCCTTGACCTTGCCAGCACATTTGGGGCAGGGGGTTTGCAATACGCCGTAGTCGCCAGGGACCGTATCGCTGTCAAAGGACTTGGCTCGATCGACAATCCTGCGGGTCATTTCCTGGATCTCGGACATGAAGGCATCCCTGTTTAGTTTTCCCATCTCCATGAGCTTGAGCTTGTGCTCCCAGTTCCCGGTTAACTCAGGAGAGCATAATTCCGAGATCTGTAGCCCTCTCAGCAGCGTGATCAGGCTGAATGCCTTGGCGGTAGGTTGCAACTCACGTTGGTTGCGGATCACATATTTCTCACGAATTAAATTCTCAATGATGGAGGCTCTGGTTGCTGGAGTGCCAAGTCCTTTGGCACTCATGGCGGCTCTGAGCTCCTCGTCATCCACCAGTTTGCCGGCACCTTCCATCGAGGAAAGTAAGGTTGCCTCCGAGAAGCGCGGTGGAGGTTTGGTTTGGTTCTCCCGAATTTCCACATCAAGGGTCTCGACGACTTCGCCTTCCTGGACCGGGGTCAGAAGGTTGGATTCGTCCTTGGGCAATCCCTTGCCATACACTTCCAACCATGCTGGTTTGAGCATGACTTTGCCCTCCGTCGTGAATGCTTCTTCCTCTA
>JAAZXX010000299.1 GCA_014239995.1 Verrucomicrobiia bacterium | reverse complement strand
CCCTTCTGCTTTGCCTTGGCCAAGGCAGGCAGCAATAACCCTGCAAGGATGGCAATGATGGCAATCACCACCAGAAGCTCAATCAAGGTAAAACCGGCAGACCCGCGGCGGGAGGTGTAAAAAGTCGAATGGGTTTGAGATTGCATGTGCATGATGGTCGATCATCTCCTTTCGTGAAGGGGCATCTAGATCTTACAAGGCCACCCAGCCTGTTCAATGCCTTTTATCCCCTTATCACAAGGATTCAGCCGTGGAATCAACCTGATCAGCGGTCGCTTGGAATCGAACGGATGATTTCCTCGAGCGGGGTTTCACCCTGGATGACCCGTTCCATGCCCGCCTGCCACAAGGTTTTCATACCACGGCCGATGGCGACTTCCTGAAGTTTCCGCGTTGGTAGTTTTTCCATGATGGCCTCACGCACCGCCTCGTCCACCTCGAGCATTTCCGTCACCGAAACACGCCCGCTGAAACCCGTCATGACACAGTGTTCACAGCCTCCGCCGTGCCGTAGACTAGCCTCCTCAAGCAAGCCCTCTGAAATCAACTTCATATAGGATGCTTCAGGCTGATAGGGCTGGGCACAATAGGGGCATGTGGTGCGAATCAATCTTAATCCAAGCACTCCGATGATACTGGAAGCCAAAAGGAAAGGTTCTATTTTCATGTTGATCATGCGCGCGAAGACACCCGCCGTGCTGCCACTGTGTATCGTGCTGATCACGAGATGCCCCGTCAGGCCCGCCTGCACAGCAATGTTGGCTGTTTCGGCGTCACGAATTTCACCCACCATGATCACCTGGGGGTCCTGACGCATCAGGGAACGAAGGGCAACGGGATAAGTAAAGTCCTTGGCGTGGTGAATCTGAGCCTGACTGATCATCGGCAGGTTGTACTCCACTGGATCCTCCACTGTACTGAGGCTGATGGCCGATCCGTGCTTTTCCACCAGATGAGTCAGGGCAGCATAGATAGCGGTGGTCTTGCCCGAACCGGTGGGACCGGTCAACAGGATCATGCCGCTGGGCTTGGAAAGCAGGTGTTTCATGGTCACCAGCGTGCTGGATTCAAACCCCAGGTGGTCCAGGTTGAAACTGCGCCGCTTGGGATCAAAAATGCGTATGACAATTTTTTCACCGCGCAAGACGCCCCCTTGATGGTTCCCGCGGATCACCGGGAAAAAGGACATGCGCAGTTCCACGCCTCCCATTTCAGAACCCGTCTGGGCATGTCCTTCCTGCGGACGATCCATTTCATAACTCACCAGATTGGCCATGACCTTGAGACGGCCACTGACCTTCTCCATCAGGTCGGCCGGAAGACGAAGGAGTTCCTGCAGGACACCATTGAGACGAATGCGCACCAGAAGGCTGTCCTCCCAGGGTTCCGCATGTATGTCACTGGCACCCGCTTCAATGGCGTCACTGATGATCAGGTCTACCAGGCGAGCCATTTCCACGGTCTCGATGGAATCCAGGGATCTGAGGTAATTGGAAGACTGATTCATACCATTTCTCGTGATCACGTCACCATGGCCGATTAGCAGATAACATGCCAGGCGCGGACGTTCCGTAATACCATGCACTGCCACTGGATCTGAATCCATGCTTTTCTACATCAGCCCAGGTGACCCGGCGTGGATATTGACATTCCGGGACCTGTGCTGTCTTACCAGTGATGGATTTCCCTTGAAGCGTAGCTGTGCCTTCACATGCATTTCCCTTATCCGGGAACGGAATGTTCAGGGCACCGAAACATACCTTTCAAAAAAGTGAAGCACCCAAGGATTCAAAACAACAACGGGATTGATGTGGAAGCGGAGCCTGGAAACAAGGTCGGCCTCATTTGCCCAGACGCTGAAATACCTGACCCGGTAAGCGGTTTACCAATCGTTTCATTTCCATGGTCATCAGCAGAACCGAGACTCTGGAGGCCGGCCATCCGCTCCCACGAATCAATGCATCAAGATGGCATTCGCCGTCTTCCAATAAATGCCATATGAGAGCCTCCTCCTCACCAAGGGGCATCAGGGAGGACCCCTTGGGATCCTCCGTTTTTGGTGCCGGAAAAAGGTATTCAAACTCGCTGAGGATATCCTCTACCGTTTCACATAGCTTGGCTCCATTTTTGATAAGGGCCGGTGGCCGAACCATTGCAGTATGATGCATCCACCCGTCCTGGCACCGCAAAGACTTGACGACCATAATCCACCGCCAAGTTGGCTGTAATCAGGGCACCACTGGAACAGTTAGCCTCCACCACAAGGGTCCCGAGGGACATTCCGGCGACAATACGATTCCGAATCGGAAAGGTTTGACGATCTGCTTTTCGACCAAAGGGAAACTGGGTTATCACCGCACCTTGCGAAGCGACCTGATCAAAGAGGACACGGTTTTCGGCGGGATAAACGATGTCCAGTCCGCTGCCCAGGACTGCAATGGTTCGGCCACCGGCCCTCAAGGCCCCCTGATGTGCTGCCGTGTCAATACCTCGTGCGCCACCACTTACAATGGTCACACCAGCCTGCGCCATCTGATAGGCCAACTTGCGCCCCAATTCACGACCGTAGGATGTGGTCCTTCGTGAACCCACCATGGAGATCCCGTGGTGATCCCGTTCCTGGATCGAACCATGTAGATACAACACAAAGGGTGCGTCGTAAATGTTTCGAAGGGGCACGGGATAGAGTGGATCTTCAGGTGTCAGAATGTGACAGCCATAGGCCTCGATACGCTTCAATTCGGCAGTGAGATCAATTTGATTTTCCCAATCTGCAATGCCTTCGGCGATGACCCGGCTGACACCCTCCAACCGGGTCAGACGATCTACAGAGCTGCGTAGGATGTTCTCCGGAGATTCCAGTGCATCAAGCATGTGCCTCAAGCGGATGGGACCAACCTTCGCGATCATGTTGAGTACAATATATGCTTCCGTGGAGGTCATGCCATGACATCATCAAACACCCGAAGCAGGGGTGCATCAAGTTCCCCGGCTGTATCGGGAGTTTTTTTCAAGGTAGCCAAAGGTCGGATTTTGAGGATGTTCGAGGTCGGGTCATTGCATTTTCGGTAAATGTCCCTAGGTTGATCGGTATGTTGGAAGCAGCATTCAAGGAATGGGCCATCATTGTGGAGTCCCTCGGCCGCGGCGATCAGATCCTCATCATGCGCAAGGGAGGGTTGGATGAAGGACCTCGGGGATTTGAAATCCAACATGCACGCTTCTGGCTCTTCCCCACAGCGTATCACCAACAACGGGATCAAGTGACATCCGAGGCGGCGGCACGGTGGACGGAAGAGTCGGGTGAAAATAATCAGGACCAGACAGTCCTTGTCCGCTACGGTTGCGAAATTGTTCGACATTTTGAGCTGACCCGGCCAGAACAGATCACAGCCCTCAGGGGCCATCATGTATGGAGCGACAAGACGCTGCTCCAACGCATGACATGGGGAAACCGCGACTGCCTGCATGCCCTTGTGGTCCGAACCTTCGAGGCAAGGAAACCCTGCGAGATCCCCATGCATGGTGACTACGGAGGTTGCAAGTCGTGGATCCATCTGCACACGGTGCCTGATGAACAGAACGCCCGTCCCGTGCTGAACACCGATGGTTTCGAGCAGAAGCTGCTTTCCCTCATGCAGGCCATATCATGAAACTCAAGACACCGATCATCCTGGCCTCCCAATCCGCACGCCGTCGGGAACTGCTCACACGGTTGGGAGTGACTTTTAAATGTATCAACCCGTCGGTCGAAGAATGTGCCTCTCGTTTTCTGACCCCTACCGAGATTGCCAGAACCAATGCGCATCGAAAGGCACTGACGGTGGCACGAAGGTATCCGGATGCACTGGTGATTGGCTCTGACACCGTTGTCGCACTGGGCTCAAAAGTGTTTGGTAAGCCAAGGGACCTGCTGGAAGCCTTCACTTTTTTGAAAAAGCTTTCAGGGAGCCTCCATGACGTGATCACCGGGGTCAGCATGATCCATGCTGGCTCGCGAAGAGAGCGTTTGTTTTCCGTCCATACAAGCGTGGCGTTTCAAGCCCTGACTAAACAGCGGATACGAGAGTATCTCTCCATGATCAATCCCTTGGACAAGGCAGGTGCCTACGCCATTCAAGAGCATGGGGAATGGATCATCGGGGAAATCCACGGCTCCTACACCAATGTCGTGGGCTTGCCCATGGAACACGTGCGGGAGGCGCTGATCAACTGGGAGAAGCGAACATCCTGAGACGCAGGAGAGCTCTGCAGAAACGGACCTCAGATCACATCATTCGTTGCCTGTCACGTGAGGTTCGTGATCCCTGTTCCAGCGCCTTGCAACACGCTCCTTTTCGCTGCGGCCATCCACAAGTTGCGCAATCATCTCGATGCGGGGCAAGGGTTGGACATGGCCATCGGCAAAAAGGATGTTGGCGCGACCGTTGTGCACCTCCAGAGGCCACTGCCGCTCGGCATACATGCCGATGAATCCACTCCAGTCACGATCCCCCTGCTTTTCGAGATCCCAGTTACTGTCACCGATAGCAATCATGTCACTCGGGGTCCTTACGGATGCTTCCCTTGCTCCTCCATAAACGGGATCGCCTTTATAGACTCCAAGGCCTGTATTGGGTTGCATGCCTGCCCATCCGCCCCAGACATTGTAACCGTAACTCATGAAACTGACGCCACCAGGCCGCAGGCGCATCTCGTCAGCCAGATAACCGTCACCAGCCGGTAATCCGCTACCAAACTCCACTTTCCATTGAGCTTCGGGGGGAGCACTCGGACATTTGAAAAGGGCGACATTGTCTCCCATGCCAATGTAATTCCTGAGTAGGGCGGGCCAAATCCATGCATTCGCCGTGTCGCGGTTAATGCCAACGGGATAGCGTCCATTGTCGTCAGTGTAGGCAATCATGGCGATACCCATTTGTCGCAGATTACTGATACACTTGATTCCCTTGGCCTTGGCCTTGGCCTTGCTCAGCGCAGGAAGCAACATACCGGCAAGGATGGCGATGATGGCAATCACCACCAGAAGCTCGATCAGGGTGAATGCCCTTCTGACAGGTTGTTGCATGACATGCATGGTTTGAAAGGATGGGGTTGTGACTAAAGTCTGCCGGCTGAACGGAGCCCGGTACCCTCAATTTTCTGCAGGGAATCACCCAGGTCCCCGCGCATGGCATCCGCGAGTTGCTGCATCCTGGCCACCAGCTCGGGATGCGCATCCTTCACATCCCTCGTCTCACCCATATCCTTGGACAGGTC
>JAAZXX010000298.1 GCA_014239995.1 Verrucomicrobiia bacterium | reverse complement strand
GTGCATGCATGCTGCCATGGCATTGGAGTGGCGCGCGTATTTCAGCCAGGTATCATTTTTGAGCATACCCACCCATGGTGCGGAAAGGTAACGCATTTTGGAGGCGAGTTGTCCTGACTGTTTGCATCGGTAGTCGAATTCGTCCGCAAGCTCCCGGTTGAAGAAAACCACTGCATCTCCCACGGGTGAGCCATTCTTGGTACCACCAAAGCAGAGGACATCCACCCCGGCCTGCCAGGTGATTTCCTTGGGCTTGACCTTGAGTGAGGCCACGGCATTGCAAAACCTTGCACCATCCATGTGCATCTTCAAGTTTACGTGTTTGGCACGACATCCCAGTGCCTCCAGTTCATCAACGGTGTAGCAGGTTCCAAGTTCCGTGGCCTGTGTCACCGAGACTACCTTGGGCTTGGGGTAATGAACGTCCGTACGCCGTTTTACCATGCGTTCAACATCATCGGGATTGATCTTGCCATTGGTGCCCGGCATCAGGAGTACCTTGGTGCCGTTTGAAAAGAATTCCGGTGCGCCGCATTCATCACGCTCCACATGGGCCTGATCATGACAAAGAATGCTGTGATAGGACTGGCAGAGGGATGCCAGGGCGAGGCTGTTTGCGGCAGTGCCATTGAAGACAAAAAACACCTCGCAATCTGTTTCAAACAACTCACGCAGCATGTCGGATGCCTGTCGCGTCCAGACATCCTCTCCATAGGCCGGTACGTGCCCGTGGTTGGCCTCTTCCATTGCGGCCCAGGCCTCCGGGCACACTCCCGAGTAATTATCGCTGGCAAACTGGCGTTCCGGGTTTTTTGTCATCTGGATTTTCTCATGCGGTAATGCTTGCGGGCGAGTGATGTCCCTCGTGTTTGAAGCATGCCTTTCCCATGATGCGTTTTCCAGCTCGAAATCCCGGTGGACCATTACTGGGTGGGTATGGATTGCTTTCCCCATGGCGCTCTTGATGGCGGCATGGGTTTCAGATTGTATAGCTGCTGACCGGAACTCGACGTTTCTGCATTGCCTCGGTTGGTGGATTCATGCACCTTGAACCTCATGAAAATCCAATGTCTCCTTGCCATGCTACTGTTGGCAACTGCCCCTATCAACCATCTGCAGGCTGCTGAGAAAGCCGACCACAGCGGTGTCACGCCTCAGCCCAGGGAAGGTGGTTGGATGCAACGTCATGAGCAGTTTAATCAAAAAGTTCAGGCCCATCAGGGCCGCATTGACCTGATATTTGTGGGGGATTCCATCACCCAGGGTTGGGAGGGGAATGGAAAGGATGTTTGGAGCGCCTATTACGGGCATCGCAATGCCCTAAACCTTGGCATTGGTGGGGATCGTACACAACATGTGCTCTGGCGTCTGGATCACGGCAATATTGAAGGTATTCAACCCAAGGTGGCCGTGGTCATGATCGGTACCAACAACTCTGGAAACGGTCGCAACACAGCCAGTGAGATGGTGGACGGGGTGAGCGCTGTCGTGCAGAAACTGCGCAGCTCCTTACCTGAGACCAAGGTGTTGCTACTTGCCATTTTTCCTCGCGGTGAGGACTTCAATGATCAACGTGGGAAGATTCTTCAGGTCAACCAGGCCGTGCGCAAACTGCAGGATGGCAAACACGTCCATTATCTCGACATCGGGCATCGATTCCTGGACAAGAAGGGTGTGATCCCGAGGGCCATCATGCCTGATTTCCTTCATTTTTCGACGGCCGGTTACGGAGTCTGGGCTCAGGCCATGGAGAGCAAACTTGCTACCCTGCTGGGGGATTCTCCCGTCAAGCTTCCTCCTGCCAAGCTCAGGGGGCCATGGACCTTCACCATTGATGGTCCGGGTGGAAAGGTGGATTCAGAGATGCGCCTGCGTCAATTCGGTGCCCGCTTGATGGGAAGTGTCGCCTTGAATGAGGACCGAGTTTTTCCCATTGAAAACGGGGGGGTGTTCTCCCAGCAGGTGCAGTTCTCCATTCGACGTGATCGCCCGCAGGGCGGAGAGGTCGTGTATCAACTCAAGGGGAAGCTCAACGGGGAACGTCTCGAGGGTGTTGTCTCTGCCAAGATGGATGGCCAGACACTCACCCAGCCCTGGTCCGCAACACGCCGCTAGGGGCGGCTGCGGCAAGGCACGCCAAGCGGGAGAGAGACCCGAAGTGGAGAACCTTTTTCAGGGAGTTCTCCATGCCGTTGAAAAATTGGACTCAAGGTGCTGGTTCCAGTTTTTTAACACGGATCTTGCGGTAACGCACATATTCCTCGGTGTGGTTGCCTCCGCCGTGCACTTGGAGAGCAATCCCGCCATGGTCGGGGTGACGCACCTTGCTTCCCTGCCACTCCATGATCTTGACCCCATTGATCCAGGTGGTGATATGGGGGGGATTGCCAACGATGCGCGCCCGCAGTTCATTCCATTGACCATGCCGCCAGAAGGCAGGCCAGGCATCCGGGAGAATGGGGAATTTTACAGTCGGTTTCCCAGTGGGTTGGGTGGTGATCTCAGTTACTTTTTCCTTGAAACTGTAGTTGCGTAAGTGGGGTTTGCCCCCGAGTCCCTCCCCGTAGATCCCCATGAGGTTGCCATTGCTGTGGTAGTCAATCATGGCCTGCCATGCCTTACCTTCTTCAGTGCTGCGCAGAAACAGTCCGCTGTCCGGGCCAAAGTCGTTCTTCATTTCCAGGGCTACCTCAAAGTCGCCGTATTGATCGTCAGTGATAACGATACCGCCATTTCCAGGGATGTCCTGGGAACCCGTGATGGCTCCGTCTTCGATCACCCAGCTTCCGCCGGACGTATTTTTGCTCGCCCTGCTATGTCCGGTCTTGGCACTGACATGCCAACCCTTGAGTGTTTTTCCATCAAAAATGGTTTGAAAAGCCGATTCCTCCGCCTTTGCCATGTCTGGGCGCAGGATGCAGGCCAATGCCAGCGATAAATAAACGTATAATTTCATTTTGTGGGTCTTTACTCTCAAGAATGTGCCTTCGAAAGTGGTCCGTGACAATCTTCTTTTAGGGTTCTTAACGACAAAAGGTTTGCATAATCAGTCGGTGGCGTTTAACCAGATTAGGCTATATGGCAGGTCATAATAAATGGTCAAAAGTCAAGCACATCAAGGGAGTGGTGGATGGCAAGCGTGCCAAGATTTTTTCCAAGCTCAGCCGTGAAATCTTTATCGCGGTCAAGGAAGGGGCCAGTGATGATCCTGACCTCAATCCGCGATTGCGTATGGTTTTGTTGAAAGCCAGACAGGCCAACATGCCTTCCGACAACGTTCAGAGAGCCGTTCAGAAGGCTACGGGCGAGGGCGGGGCAGCGACCTACCAGGATTTGACATACGAAATCTACGGGCCTAACGGGGTGGCAATCCTCGTTGAAATTTCCACCGACAACAAAAACCGGACGGCTGCCGAGATTCGCCACATACTCAGTAAAAAGGGAGGTTCCATCGCCACGGCAGGTGCCGTTACGCGTCTTTTTCATCGCAAGGGTCAAATCATGATTGCACGGGAGGCTGCAGCAGAGGAAAAGGTCATGGAAATTGCGTTGGAGGCTGGTGCTGAGGATTTCAGTGCGGATCCAGAGGGTTACGAAATCATCACCGAACCCACACAGTTTGAGCCTGTATTGAAGGCCATCGAGACGGCTGCGATTCCAACGGAAAGTGCCATGTTGACCTGTCTGGCCGAACTCATGATACCGGTGCCAGTGAACGCCAACGCCAGTATTCAGAAGCTGATGGAAACACTGGAGGATCACGATGATGTTAGGGACCTTTATTCCAATGCCGAGTTTGATGAAGCAGAGTGACATGCATTGCTGGTTTCCTTTTGGGAACCAGATGGCTTTTTTCCAGAAGAAAAACCCGATACCAACGTGAACAAGCCCTCGGAATGCTTTTTCTGCAGGCCACTCGCCCGGGGAGGCTTGGAAAGATCATGAAACATGTTTGGGCGGACCGTTGGCTTGGATCTCTTGCAACCCTGATTTGCCGCTGGCACTCATGGTTCATCTACCCACAGCTTGGCCTTGCAGCCTTATGTATTCTCTACACCATTTCTGAATTAAGTTTCCACAAGAGCCGGAGCGAACTTGTAGGTGCTGAGAGGCGTTATCATCGCAATTTTCTGGAATACAAACGTAATTTCCAATCGCAGGACGCGTTCGTCACCTTGGTTGAAAGCGGGGATCCTGAAAAGAACCAGGCCTTCATCGAGCGCCTGGGAGCCAGGCTGCTCGATGAACCGCATCTTTTTCGAGACGTTTTTTACAAAGGGGACTTCCGATCCACCGGTCGTAAGTCCTTGCAACTGGTGAAGGACAATGAGGAACTTCAAAAGCTGGATCAAACCCTGGGGAACCTGATTCCCAGGCTGGAGCGATTCAATCAGAGCACCAATCTTGTCGAGATGCTGCGAGGTGTGAACCGGCAGTTCAGGAAAGCGGGGAAAGAGGGCAGTTCCCAGGCATCGGGCGGCGGGTCCAATGCTCCTTTGATGGATTCCCTGCCGATGTTGACTGGGATCCTTGATTACCTGCGTTCTGGTTTACTGCAGCCAAATCCGCTTGTCACGGTGCCATTCAATGGGATGCGACCTGCCTCGAAGAAGGGTGTTTACAGGGAATATATCCAATTTAACGACGGGCACCAGTTTATCCTCACAGCGTTGCCTGTTTCCGAGTCCAAGGAAAAGGCAGCCCTTGAAAAATTGCGCCTCCTGGTGCGAGAGGTGCAGTCCAAGCTTCCCGGGGTCAATGCGGGGGTCACCGGAAAATCGGTCCTTGAACTTGATGAAATGCGTCAATCGAGATTCGACACAACCAAGGCCAGCGTGATTTCACTCACACTCATCTTGGTCATATTTCTTTTTGGCTACCGGCAGATCGGACGCCCCATCAAGGCGACCCTCTGCCTTTTGGTTGGACTGGCGTACACCATGGGGTTCACGACGCTTGTGGTGGGGCACCTGAATATTCTCACGATTGCTTTTGTTCCCATGCTTGTCGGCTTGGCCATTGATTTCGGAGTGCACCTTATCACGCGATATGAGGAAGAACTTTGTTCGGGCTGTTCCAATGAGGAAGCTATCCGAGCATCCCTTGTCTCGACTGGTAAGGGCATTTTCTTGGGTTGTTTCACCACCTCCGGAGCCTTTTTGGCCATGGGCATCACGGAGTTTAAGGGTATCCGTGAAATGGGAATTATTACGGGAGGGGGCATGTTGCTCTCTTTGATCCCCATGATGAGCATGCTTCC
>JAAZXX010000297.1 GCA_014239995.1 Verrucomicrobiia bacterium | reverse complement strand
TTCGGGTTCCTCGCAAGCAGGGGGAGGATGTCATTGCCCATCTGAGTGACCCGGATGTCCAACCTGCGACGCAGCAACGTCGTCTTGCCTTTCTCAAGCAAGCAAACCAGCGGTTGTTGGAACAGGAGCAGGAGAATGGGCAGATGGAGGCCATGATGCATGCCTTTGAGTTGGCTTTCCGTATGCAGGCTGAAGCCCCACAGCTGTTTGATTTGTCAGGAGAATCCGAGTCCACAAAACGGATGTATGGCATCGGCGCGAAACACAGCGATATCAACGGCCGTGCTGCACTCATGGCACGACGCCTCAGTGAATCCGGGGTCAGGTTTACCCAGGTCACGATGGATGGCTGGGATCATCACGGTGACATTTTGAAGGCTCTCCCGAAATCATGTGTGGGTGCGGACCAACCCATCGCGGGTTTGATTCAGGACCTTCAACAACGTGGATTACTCGATGATACCCTTGTCATGATTTCGGGAGAATTTGGACGAACCTACTGGAGTCAGGATCTCAGTGGTACCAGTCCCATTGAAAAACATGGACGCGAGCATCAGCAGGAAAGTTTTTGTACGCTCCTGGCCGGTGGGGGTGTCCGGGGAGGGTATGTTCACGGGGAGACCGATGATTTTGGTTACCGCCCGGTCCGTGGTGAAACACACCTGCACGACCTCCACGCAACCTTGTTGCATTTGATGGGTGTGGATCATGAACAACTGACCTATGCTCACCAGGGACGTGATTTTCGCCTGACAGATGTTTACGGGGAGGTCATTCAGGAGATATTGGCATGAAAAGAACTTGGACATTGCTAGATGCTTATTCAGGCCCTTTTTGGATGGTTCTTTTGGCCATCTTTACGGGAATGGCAACGGGACGGTGTGACGATGACCACTCCCCGGAAACCTGGTGGGCCTTTGAGCCACTGGATGCGATCATGCCCCCGTCTGAAGGAACTGCCCCAGACTGGGTTCAAAATGGCATTGATCAACATGTCCTTGCCCGACTGGAAAGGTTGAACCTTGTTCCAAATCCAAAGGCTGATTCCAGGACCCTCATGCGGCGTGCGGCTTTTGTGCTGACTGGCTTGCCCCCGACGTGGGAGGAACTCGAGCTTTTTCGCGAGGATCCTTCCCATGGGGCTTGGGCAAGGGGCGTGCATCGCCTGCTGGACCACCCACGTTATGGCGAACGATGGGGACGACACTGGCTGGATGTGGCACGCTTTGCCGAAAGTTCAGGCTTTGAACACGACTACGATCGTGAGGGCGCCTATCATTTTCGTGACTTCGTCATCAAGGCTCTCAATGCCGACATGCCTTATGATCAGTTTGTGCGATGGCAACTTGCTGGAGATGAATATGAGGCAGACAATCCGCTTGCACTGATGGCGACCGGTTTCCTGGGGGCAGGGGTTTTTCCTACCCAGATTACTGCCAACGAAGTCGAGCGTGTACGTTATGACGCCATGGACGACATGCTCTCCACGACGACCACGGCGATGCTTGGCCTGACCGTTGGGTGCGCGCGCTGTCACGACCACAAGACGGATCCCATATCGACAGAGGAGTATTATCGCATGCTCTCCACCTTCACGACGACGGTGCGCAGTGAAATTGAGCTCGACCTCGAACCCGAGAAACAGCAGCAGGCGCTGAAGGTTTATCATGAGGAACATGGCCGGATCAAGCAGGCCCTTGAAGCATACAGTCAAAACACCCTTCCTGGGAAATTTGATGTTTGGCTCAAGTCCATGGAAAACGACACGGAACCCATTGCCTGGCGATTGCTTGAGCCTGCGAAGATGCGCTCCGAGGCTGGGGCGACTTTCGTGAAGCAGAGCGATGGGTCTTTTCTGGCGAAAGGAGTCAACGGTGAAAGCGACGTCTATTCCTTTGTTGCCGACTTGAAGGAAGGGGAACTGCGTGCCCTCAGGCTGGACGCCATGGCGGATGCCAGCATGCCTGGACATGGACCTGGCAGGGCCGTGAATGGGAATATTGGCCTGAGTCGTGTTCAAGTTTTCGTCATCGGCACTGGCGGTGCCAATCCGACTGAAGTCAAACTGGTGAAACCCCGTGCCACCTTCGAGCAGAATGACACACACCTTTCGATCGGCGCCTCCCTGGATGAGGATCCGAAAACAGGCTGGGCCGTGGATCCCCAGTTTGGCAGGGACCACGCCGCCATCTATGTATTTGAAAAACCCCTGCTCTCCAAGCCTTCGACCCAACTTGAAGTGCGTCTGGAATTTAGTCTCAATACAGGCCATAACATGGGGCGGGTGCGCCTTTCGGTGAGCTCCAGAGAGGACCTGGAACTCAACGCGCCCGTCTTACCGTCGAAGATAGCGCTGCTGCTGACAAGGTTAAGCCAGGGGAAGATGGACGACCTCTCGGACGATGAACGATCCGCACTGATGGCATGGTGGAAACCCCTCGATCCAGGATGGCAGGGCCTGAAGGTTGCGCTGCAGGAATATCAGCTTCGGAAACCCATTCCCCACTTGAGCAAGGTGATGATCTGCGGAGAAGGTTTCCCCCCTCATCGCATGCATTCCCAGGGTGTGGACTTTTACAAGGAGACCTATGTGCTGCGTCGAGGTCGCACGGATTCCAAGGACTCCGTGGCACTTCCCGGATTCCCAAGCGTGCTCACGAGACTGCCCGAGGAATCGAGCAAGCGCTGGGAATATACCCCGCCGGAAGGTTCCCTCCACTCGGGTCGGAGACGTGCTCTGGCCGAGTGGATGACAGATGTGGATCATGGTGCGGGGAACCTGCTTGCCCGCGTCATAGTCAATCGACTCTGGCAACATCATTTCGGCCAGGGATTGGTGGCCACTCCGAATGATTTTGGGAAATCGGGTGCGCCTCCTGAACACAAACAACTACTCGACTGGCTGGCTTTGAGACTGGTGGACCATGAATGGCGGCTCAAACCCCTGCATCACCTCATCATGAGCAGCGCCACATGGCAACAGGCTTCATTCAGTCCCGATCTTGGAAACCGTCCAGAATCGGATATGGCAACGTTACCCAAATCATTTTTCCCATTACAACGGCGACTGGAGGCAGAAGCCATACGTGATTCACTCCTTTCTGTTTCAGGTTTACTTGAGACACGCATGTATGGTCCCGGAATCCTGGATGCCGGCACACGGCGAGCGAGCATTTATCTGCGTATCAAACGCAGTCAACGTGTAAATGCCATGCAGATTTTCGATGCACCTGAGCCTTTGACCAGTCAGGGATTACGCCCAACCACCACGGTTGCACCGCAGGCTCTTCTTCATATGAATAGTGCCCATGTCCGCGAATGGGCCGCTTCCTTTGCTGCAACCTTGCTTCAGGGTGTTCCTTTATCATCTTCAGGTGCCGAATCGGTGCAGAGAGCCTATACGGTGGCATTGAATCGATTGCCCACCGGGAGTGAGGAGGCGGATGGTGTCGCCTTTCTCCTTGCCCAGACGAATCGACACGATAAGGCAGGTCGTTCCGATCCGTCTGCCCTTGCGTTGACTGATTTTGCGCAGGTCATCATGAACCTTAACGAATTTATTTATGTTGAATAATCATCAACCCTTGAATCGACGTGCCATGCTTCAGCGTTCTGGTGCAGGTGCCGGCCTCTTTGGGCTGGCCAGCCTTCTTGCCGACGATGGCCTGTTCAAGAGTCACGCAGGAACCCCGTCTGGTGATGCCATGGCTCCCCGGTTTTCACATTTTCCCGTGCGGGCCAAATCGGTTATCTGGATCTTTACCAACGGGGGACCGAGTCAGGTGGATACCTGGGATTACAAGCCCGAATTGCAGAAGCGTGACGGGGTGGAACTGGCGGGATTTGATGCCAATACAGGGTTTTTTACCAATGCCGTAGGGCCCCTGATGCAGTCGCCCTTTGGATGGCAACAGCATGGACAGAGTGGCACATGGGTGAGTGACATCTTTCCTAAGCTATCCACGCATGTTGACAAGATGGCTTTCATTCACTCCTGCCATACCGATTCCAATAACCATAGTCCTGCCTTGTTCAAGATGAATACCGGGTCCACGCGCATGGGATGGCCCTGCGTGGGTTCGTGGCTCACCTATGGGCTGGGAAGCGAAAGTCGTGACCTGCCGGCATTCATGGTGATGAGTGATCCATTGGATCGTGGATTGCCCAAGGGGCATGCCAGTAACTGGGGTGCTGGTTTTCTGCCAAGTGTTTTCCAGGGAACCTGGTTACGACCCAAGGGAACTCCCATTGATAACCTTGTTCTGCCTGAAGCACTGGATGCTGGCAGTCAACGCGCCCAACTCGATCTCCTGGCAAAGTTGAATCAAAATCATCTGGTGAACGCCTCGGTTGGAAGCGAACTTAACGCACGGATCGAAAGTTTTGAACTTGCCTATCGCATGCAAACCGCAGCTCCGGAGGCTTTTGATGTGCGAGCGGAACCTGAACATGTTCAAAAACTCTATGGGATGGATCAGGAACACTGCAGTCACGTGGCCGCCCAGTGCCTGATGGCCAGGCGTCTCGTGGAACGCGGTGTTCGATGCGTCCAGATTTATTCGGGCGGGATGGAAAATCAACGCAGCTGGGATGGCCACCAGGATATTGCGGGGAATCATCGTGGGTTTGCCCTGGAAACCGACCAGCCCGTTGCCGGTCTTCTCTCCGACCTGGAACAGCGCGGTATACTGGACGAGACGCTTGTGATCTGGGGCGGTGAATTCGGGAGACTCCCGGTATCACAGAAAGGCAAGCATCCAGGACGTGATCACAACCCCCATGCCTTCACCTTCTGGTTCGCGGGGGGAGGCGTTCAAGGTGGTTTCCATCACGGTCATACCGATGAAATCGGATTTAAGGCCGTCGATGACAGAGTGAGTGTGAATGATCTCCATGCAACTATCCTGCACCTCATGGGGATGGATCATGAACGACTTACTTTCTACATGGATGGTCGTGATTTCCGCCTGACGGACGTAGGAGGCAACGTGGTCCACTCGATTATTGCCTGAGCAACTTAAACCGGTCTCCCTGGATGGAGCCATGTGGAGATATTACTTGCCGCTTGAATCACCAGGATGATGTGCTTTCCTTGCCCATCAAAGCCCGATTTATAAGATGATATCATGAGGTGTTTTTATACTACATTATACTGAATTCATTAACGACTGCTCGTCATGTCTTGATGTTTCTACATGATCTTCCTTAGTTCTATTTCCATTATTGATTTCGATTGTGATGCCTGTCTGAATCTTGTATCAAAGGC
>JAAZXX010000296.1 GCA_014239995.1 Verrucomicrobiia bacterium | reverse complement strand
CTTGCTACATGAGATGGCCACGCATCAAAATCATCGAAGGTCCCAAGCCATTGGGTATCTCTTGAAACATGTTCACGCGCGCAGGGTGGTTCCCTTGTTTTTTGCAGGCTGCCAACTCCTTCACCTCCTCGCCCAAGAAACGGAATCACCGAGAAAACTTGCGGAAACCGCATCGGCGGGACACGCCGAGTCCTTTACGCTGATCATCCTGCCTGATACTCAAGGATACGCCGATACCAGGCATCAAGAGACTCAAAAGCACTGGCCTGGTATTGGTGACCAGCGAACCTGTTTTTTTAAGCAAACCGAGTGGATTCGAGAGAACCAACAGCACTTGAACATACGCATGGCCATCCATGTGGGCGACATTACCCAGACAGATGCCCATGAGGAATGGCTGATAGCTGATACAGCATTCAAAACCCTGGATAAACATGTTCCCTACACACTGTGCTCGGGAAATCATGACATGGGATATTCACCCCGACTTCGAACAACAAGCCAATCGCGCCAAAGCGGTTTCAGCACGTATTTTTCCCCTTCACGTTTCACTGACAATAAATTGTATGATCCTCTTTTTGGCCGGGATAAGGATCTCCACTTTCGAGAAACAGGGAAGATTGAGAATTACTATCTGTTTCTCAAGGCAGGTGGGATGAACTTTCTCATCCTGACTCTGGAATTCAAACCTCGAAGAGAAACCCTCGCATGGGCCAATAAAATCGTTGCGGAACATCCGGGTCATCGGACCATCGTCGTGACGCATAGTTACCTCACGAAAACACCGGGTATACGATCGAGTGGGGATCATTATGCGGTGAAAGGTCAGTCCGGCCAGTCCATCTGGGAAACATTTGTCAGCCGCCATCAGAACATTTTCCTGGTGCTATCGGGGCACGCCATGGAAAACCGGCTGACAAGTGAAGGAGAGCATGGAAATATGGTACACCAGGTTCAGGCGGATTACTGGTATTGGGATATCCCCAGGATACAGGCCGGAAGCGGTTTCCTGCGCATCATGACCTTTCATACAGATAAGGACAGGATTCAAGTCCAGACCTACTCACCGGTACTGGATGAGTTTCTGACACGTCCAAAAAGTCAATTTTCCTTGAAATACTCCATGCGCAAAACCAGGAAGTAGAGGCATCCATTGAGTTGACCGAACCAGAAACCACTCGCACCAGCCCGCCTGGATACCGCAGCTCGCGGTATGAAACCTAAGGCAGTGGAGTAATCCGCATTCCCCAGATGAGGTTTTGAATCCCAGGATACTTGACTTTTCATCAAGCACGGGAATGTTTCCGTCCATGTCAAGAATCACCAAGCTGTGCATCCTCCTGGCTGGAAGCATGCAGACGTATGGATGGGCCTCCACGTGGCCCCAGTTCAGGGGGCCCATGGGCAACGGCGTCGCCCAAGCCGTTGATATCCCCATGGAGTGGTCGGCAGAACAGAATGTTGCCTGGACAAGGGCGCTGCCGGGCGCGGGATGGTCCTCGCCAGTCATTGCCAGGCAGCGCGTCTGGGTGACGGCAGCAGTTCACGAGGGCCAGGCCAGGCCAAAGGGGTTTCAGGAGGGGGTCCGTTCCATGGGAAATTTTCGTGAAGCCTCGAAAAACCTCAAGCTCACTTCATTCAAGGTCTTTTGCCTGGATTTGAATTCCGGCGACATTCTTTGGGAAAGCACACCTTCTGAAACCACCCCTGCCTTTGCCATCCATCCCTCCAATACCTATGCCACCGAAACACCGGTAACGGACGGAAAACATGTTTTTGCCTACTTTGCCGCGGCGGGTGAAGTGAGTTGCCTGGGCGAAACGGGGGAGTTGTTGTGGAAGGTCAAAACCGGAAGGCATGCCTTTGGGAATGGGTTCGGCAGCGGCAGCGGATTGACCTTGGCCAATAACAAACTATTTCTGCAATGTGACAATGATGAAGCGTCTTACGTCATGGCCCTGGATACCCGCACCGGCGATGAGATCTGGAAGCAAAAGAGATCATCACGCACCAGCTGGAGTACCCCCATGCTATGGGAGACAGGCAAAGGTATGGACTTGGTCCTGGCAGGTTCAGGGCACGTGACAGGTTATGATTTAAATACAGGGGGATTACGCTGGAAACTGAAAGGTTTGGGGGGTTCTTTTTCCGGATCACCCGCCAGTGATGGAACACATCTTTACTTCGGAAACAGCGGACCCCGCAGCACGGGCCCGCTGGTTGCAATCAGTCAAGCTGCTCAAGGCGAACGTTCGTTCACTCCAAACCGCTCCGAGGGATGGATTGCGTGGTCGAAATCCGGCGCGGGTCCAGGCCTTGCATCTCCGGTGGCTCATGAGGGTTTCCTGTATGTGATCAATGGATCTGTTTTGAAATGTTTCGAGGCTCAAAGTGGAAAACGCATCTATGAAGAGCGCCTTCCGGGTGCAAGCAGGGTAGCGGCATCACTCTGGATTGCCGGGGAGTCTGTTTTCGTGCTCGATGAAGATGGAAACACTTTTGTTGTAAGAGCAGGTGGGAGATTTGAGCTAAGGCGGGTAAACACCCTCCAAGACCTCTTCTGGGCAACACCCTCCATGGTTGATAACAGGCTGTTACTGAGAGGCGCAGACAACCTTTACTGCATCTCGGAAGGAAAATGATGCATGCTCCACCGGGGCTTGATGCAGGCAGTCGATAGCAGCAGGCCTTTGCTGTATCAAACTTGACAATTCAAACATCCTAGACCGCTTCAAAGTGATCTTAATGAGAACGCCACCGGAGTTTAGGAAAGAAGAAGAGTCAGGACAAAAGATGCCATCCAAACTTGTTCAAACTCTTCCAGGGTACTTGCCGATGAACAACGCAATGGGTGTAAGTGGACGCACCTGGATCAAAACCAGCAGGATGAAAATGTGAGCGAAAAACAACCTTCGGCATACACGTTTTCACATGCATGGATTTGAATTCCGTGCACTCACCCCCCCATGGTGTGCACCCATACACCCATAGTGTGCACCCAAACACCCAATAACAGAGAGTCCTTATTCCATCTAAGTTGGGAGTCACAATGTTCACCCCTCCCCTCATGTATCTATTAAAATCCAGATTCCCTGAAAAACAGCGCTGGCTGCACTTCACCCTTCAAATCATCCTCATCCTGGGATGCTGCGGAACCTCTGTCTCACTCCTCGCAGAAAAGATAGGGGCCTTGAGCTACCGCGTCGATGTGGATCATATTGTCATTACTGACTGTGATCCACTTACCGCCAAGGTGGTCATTCCAGGTGTCATCGACGGAAAGCCCGTCACCACCATTGAAAGTAATGCCTTTTCTGAGTGTCAATCGCTGACCCACGCCACCATTCCCGACAGCGTCTCCTCTATCGGAAAGGGGGCTTTTGGGAACTGCAGATCCCTGAGGGATATTCATGTGACACCAGGCAATACAAGCTACCGGTCCCATGATGGGGTTTTACTGTCAAAAGATGCAGGAACCTTGATTGCTTATCCAAGGGGAAAAACAGCATCCAAGTATGTCATCCCTGAAAGTATCACGACCATTGGCACACGTGCTTTTTGGCTCTGCCATGGGTTAACTCAGATTACCATCCTCGAGGGTGTCGTTTCCATCGAAGAAGAAGCCTTTTCTGAATGTCGGCGCCTGACTCAGATTTCCATCCCGGAGGGCCTTACCTCCATAGGAAACTGGGCTTTTTCTATTTTCAACTCATTGATGCATGTCAGCCTCCCGAACAGCATCACTTCCATTGGGAGGGGGGCTTTTTCTCGCTGTCTTTCATTGGACAACATCAGCATTCCCAATAAGGTCACATCCATAGGAGACCATGCCTTTTATGAGTGTCAATCGCTGACCCATATCACCCTTCCAGAAAACGTCACCTCCATAGGAGATCACGCCTTCAAGGGGTGTCTTTCATTGGACAACATCAGGATTCCCAATACCGTCACTTACATTGGATGGGATGCTTTTGTCCAGTGCCTTTCATTGACCCATTTCACCATTCCAGAAAGCGTCACCTCCCTCGGTTTTGGTCCTTTTTACGGTTGCTCATCACTGGAGTGGTTTGCTCTACCCACCCACTTGAAATTACTAGTTGAAAGCCTCCTGATACCTGCCAACGCACAGATCCTTTGGGAAGGAGAAACGGGTATTCAGGCCATCATCCGGTTTCAGCAACTCGATGCCACCGACCCGATTTCACCCAAACCATCTGGCAGTCCAGGGGTGATGATCGAGGTTCATGGACCGGCGGCAAGCCACATCGTGATTTTGAGTGCCTCTTCGATTCATGGACCCTGGAGAATCTGGAAGCATGCCTCGATTGGAACCCAAGGAAAGATCCTTGTCTCGGGCGAACCAGACCAGGAGATGGGCACTCGGTTTTACCGCGCAGTGGCTACAGACTGATGCGCAAACGTGACAGCCATGAGGAGACCATGACTTCCAGGGCAAGCAAGCGATGGTCTCTCAAAACAAAGAGAGTGATTCGTCCCCCGCAGGAGGCCTGTCGGGAGATGCCCTCGAAGGTCACCTCCACTTCCACGACTGGTAGAGGCCGCTCACGCACCATGACGGGAAGGTATTGCACAAGCACCCTGCTTGCCCCATTTACCGGATGAGAAATGGATCTCCTGCCTTGAGCTTTTCCTCATGCCTCAAATCGATGGTAAAGTCCTCGAAACGCGGGATCTTCACAAAACCCTCAGGGGCAATTTCCTTGAGCAAGCGCTCCCGAATGAGCTCGGCATGCGCTGCCGTGGGCAGGTCATCATGCACCTGGCCCCAGCTTCGTTGAGAAGTCAATTCAGATACAATGGCTTTTCTTGAACTTTCACTTTTATCTCTCCAGGTCTTCCTGGGATCGACGGGCCAAGGTGCGTCCAGATCCTGCAAGGAGGCCTTGTGATAATCAACGAGATGGGTGAAGGTCCATCCCCAGATGAAAGGATCGGCCTCCAGGCCCTCTTCCGTCAGGATGCCGTGGATGGCCTCGAATTCAGGCGAAAACCGGTTGGGATTTTCATAAAAGGCACTCAGAAAGCAGTGATCGTAGAGCATTCGGTAGAGGGTATCCCGCTTTTGGCTCACCGCATCATCCTCGTCAAGCTCCAGCACGCCCGGCTCCTGGTCAAAGTCGGCTGGGTCATAAACCGCATCAGGGTGATGGACAGGCTCAAAGGGGAAGGCATCTGCGTTGTTGTCGATAGTCCAGTTGAAATCGGGGTTTGACCAACCATCTGCATCGCTATCGATACAGCCAAATCTATCTTCGCT
>JAAZXX010000295.1 GCA_014239995.1 Verrucomicrobiia bacterium | reverse complement strand
CTTCCAAGTCCTCCAACATGGCTTCCGTACACCAGAAACACCCTCCACCGAAGGTAGCCTTCATGCTTTGCTGGGGAAGCTTCTCAGCTTTTTCAATTGTTGCTTCATCGGGTGTGTCGGGTGTTGATTGCATGGTATTCCAACCAAGGATTCCCGCCAGGAGGGCACATGGCCAAATCCACTGTTTCATAGCTTCATTTTCATTCATATTCACCAAAAAGCAAGTGAGACCTTTCCTTTAAACAGTCCTTTGGCCGCCGGAAGGCTGCCCACGCAACCCTGCTGACAGGTCCATTCACGGTCTTTGACTTGACCCGGAAGCCTCTTTTCAACATTGTAATTTTGTGTATCCCGTGTTTTTCATACCTGTCAGGACATGCACCTCGAGGACCGTGTGCAAACGCTTCCGTGGACCTTCTCGCCATGGTGCTTTCACCCTGATTGAGCTCCTGGTCGTCATCGCTATCATTGCTATTCTCGCAGGAATGTTGCTCCCCGCCCTCGGCAAGGCTAAGGAAAAGGCCAAGGCCATCAAATGCGTGAACAACAAGCGCCAGCTCGGGATTGCGATGCTGCTGTATACCGATGATAACGAAGATGAGCTGATCAACCTTGCCGTGGATGACCCCGATGCCTCGGACAAGGTGGTTACGGACGACCGCCAGGGAGGTATCCGCTGGTGGCCCGATCTGCTCAAACCCTACAGTCAGGAAAGGGCCGTCAACCAATGTCCATCGGTGAAACCGGAGGATGGATTCGGCATCGGCCTCAATTACCACGAATTAAGTCTGTGGCGCCCCGAATCTGGAAAACGGATCAAGGTAACCACCGTGAAACAACCTGTGGAAACGATCCATCTGGCCGATTCAGCCGTGATTGAAAACCCTTCTGAAAAGGATGCCGATGCATGGAAACCCACCAATGATCCAGGAAAAAAATGGGCAGTCTTCCGTACGGTTTTCTTTCGTACTCCGAATAATGGATCCTACGACAGCCTACCCTCGCGCGTGGTCAACCGCCATGGCGGAAGGGCCACGATGCTGTTTGTCGATGGGCATGCCGACACGAAACGGTCAGCAGAGGCAGGATGGAATCTGGGTCGTGGTCATCCCGATGCCCTTTGGGATCGGGAATAGGGGATTTGGAATCATTTGTTTGGGACTTGTCCAACGGACCCAATGGATGCTTTGAGCGCCATGGAAACGGGCGGCAGGTTCATCCCTCCTGGAGGTGAAGATCAAACCAGGCTCCGAACGCATCCAGGTCAAAAAGAAACATGCTTAGCCAGCCATGTTCGCCACCTGGGTGAACCTTCAGTTGAATCTCGGCTCCTTGTTCCAGTGCCCGTTCCATGAACCACTCTGACTGCTCCAGTGGTGTGAGGGTGTCTGCATCACCGTGGTGAATCAGGATGGGGGGCATGCTTTCGTGAACGTGATAAATGGGTGAGGTCTGCCGGCCAATGTCCTTCCATTTTTCCATATTGCGGGAATCTGGTCCGAAGGCCTCAACGTAACTCTTGGGCGGCCCCCCATCACCCGGGTTTTCTGTCGAGCTACCCAGATTCAGAAGATCGGTCACGGGAAAAAAAATCGCGACAGCCTGGACAGCACTGCTGGCACTATCCACCGGATCCTCGGCTTCAATCATGCCGGGTCCCCCGGTGGTCGCCAGCATCAGACTCAGGTGGCCGCCCGCACTGCCCCCCGTCACACCAATACGGTCCGGATTGATCCTGTAATCATTGGCATGGTAGCGAACGTGGCGTATACCCTTTTGCACGTCCTCGATGATTTCCATGACAGTGGCTTCTGGCTGGGAAATATGGCTGATGGCAAAGACGGTGTAGCCACGCCTGAGGAGCGTAGCCAGCATCCACACGGGAGTGGATCCGGGTTGATCTGATTTCCAGCCGCCGCTCACCATGAAGGCTACTCCCAGGCCCTTCGATCATTTGGCGGGGCGAACGATGTCCATGGTCAGATCCTTTCCATGGCGTTGTCCGTAAACGACTCCATTGGTACGCTCAACGGCCGGATGAAAATATCGCCACAGAAAAGCACTGGTAATCAGCAGACTGCAAAGAAGGATCAGGAGCAATCCCAGGGCACGTTTCATCCATCTCCACGGTGATTTTTCATGTGTCTTCATGCAGGGAAAAAATAACCGTCCTATTCAGGCAACGCAAAACAGTAAAAGGCATCCCCTTTTCTAGTGCCCGGTTTTCCGCCCCCGCCCGCGGCAATCACCACAAATTGTCGACCGTCCAGCATATAGGTTGCAGGGGTTGCGTAACCGCCGGCATTCATCTGGTGTTCCCATAAAAGCTCGCCCGTGTCCTTGTCGAAGGCATGGAACCTCTCATCCATGGCAGCACCAATGAAGACCAATCCTCCCCGAGTGACCACGGGCCCCCCAATATTGAAGGTTCCCGTGGGGGAAACCCCCCGTTGTTCAAGTTTGGGATAGGTTCCAAGTGGTACCTGCCAGCGAATCCTCCCCTGATCCAGATCAACTGCGCTCAATGTACCCCATGGACGTTTGTTGACTGGAAAACCCTCCGGATCACGCCAGTCATGATGGCCGGTGGCGACCACGGGCACATCTGCTGCATAGCTCAACTTCAAATCGCGGGTTTGAATCTGCTCCTCGCGCCCCGTGTCAAACAGGAAGGCAATGACTGCCCTTTTTTCGAGGTCACTGAGGCTTGAAAAGGATGGCATCTGCCCACGACCGGTCTCCATGATCTGGCCCACCTGTGCTTCGTTCAGGCGTTGATGCACCTCCTCGAGGGAGGGTGAAGATGGATGAATCGGTGAAGCAAGCCCATGACAGTGTGCACATACGGATCGGTAAAGGTGTCGACCTAAGCGGTGCAGTGATATCCCTTGATCAGGCCTTGAGTCCACCATGGAAGTCCACTCGGCCTCGTTGCTGACATTCACAATGATCGTGTTGGAATCTGGGTCAAAAGCCGCACCACCCCATTCGCAACCACCGTTGAATTGTGGCAGTACGACGGATTTCTGATATCCTGGTGGAAGGAAAACATCCCCCGTGCGCATGCCTTTCAGATCATGGAGAACCTTGGCATTGGCTTGCTCATTCAATTGGGTGGCATGGTCGGGATCCATCCGTGTCATGGCCAGGCGAAAGGGTGAGGTCGGGAAGGGCTGGGTTGGCCAACTCAGCTCTCCTGGCATCCTGGAGCTGGGTACCGGCACCTCCTCGACGGGATAGACGGGATTCCCGGTTTCACGATCCAACACAAAGAGATGTCCCATTTTGGTAGGCTGCACAACGACGTCCATTAGAGAGCCGTCCCGCTTCAGGCTTGCGAGTACGGGTGGGGTTGGCAGATCATAATCCCACAGGTCGTGATGTACGGCTTGAAAGTGCCAAATACGTTCACCCGTCTCAGCATTCAGGGCGAGCGTGCAATTTCCAAACAAGTTCTGTCCTGGCCTATCGCCGCCCCAGCTGTCGTAGGCAGGTGAACCAGTACCACAAAAAACGATACCACGCTCAGGGTCCAGAGTGAATCCACCCCACGCATTGGCACTGCCAACCTGCCTCCAGGATTCCGGACCCCATGTCTCATAACCGAATTCACCCGGATGAGGAATCGTATGAAAAATCCACTTGCGAACACCGGTGCGGACATCGAATGCTCGAATATGACCCGGGGCGCAAGGCTGCGGCCCCTCACCTGTGGTGGAACCCAGGATCAGGAGATCTTTCCAGATGATGCCTGGTGTATTGTTGCCAATGGAGAAAAAGAAGACATCCGTATCGAAACCGTCACGGTGGCTGATGCGGCCCTCCTGACCAAATGTGGGGATGGGTATGCCAGTGCGTGCGTTGAGAGCGTATAGATAATCTCCTGCCGAGAAGAAGATACGGTGGTCTGATTTTCCATCCGACCAGTAGGTGACCCCTCGGCTGACCCCACCCCCGCGTCCCCCGCTCCAGGGATCAAAGCGCCAAACCTCTTTTCCGTTTCCTGCATGCAGCGCCACGCAGCGAAGGCGGGGGGTGGTGACGTAGATCAGGTCGTCTACCACGATGGGATTACACTCGATGGTACTTCCCGTTTCCTCCGAGTGCCATATCCATGCCACCTCGAGGTCCTTGACATTGGAGCGGTTAATTTGGTCCAGGGCCGAATAATGCGATCCACCGGCATCACCGTGGTAAACCTGCCATTGGGTCATGCTCGAGTTTGGATCCGGTGCTGCTGGAAAGGCCCTCAGACAGATCAGTCCATGCCAGACGAATATTGGAAGGCGCAATGAACTCATTTGACAGGGATACCATGCGATACATGTCCTTCCAAGTCAAAGTAACGCAAGGATGCCTGTATAAGCTGCTCGATCCCTTGCATGTTCAATCCTTGAGCATCTTGGGACATTGCTGTTTCTCAAGCAAATGGCTGTCAATCGTGTCATTACGAAATCTGTTATGCCAGCTACCATCGAACCATGCTTGGAGGACAAACAGCACAAGGAGCCTACAGAGGTTCTTTTCAAAGGTGACATTCAATTCGATGAGGCCCGCATCCGCATGCATGGACTCCCAGCAGGATCTTGCGAAACAGGCAATGGAACGATGGGTTTCACTCAGTCCTCCATTTGACTGATCACCGTTTCCCACAGTGCTTCATTGATCAGGGCTTTTTCAAGCGCAACCAATTCCGTAGGGGATGCAGGGCCGCGCACCAGTCGCAATGGGATGGAAATATCGAGACGATTTCGAATGGTTCCCTCCATGCTCTTATAGGACATGGTTCCTCCCAAGTGATAGGTGAGCAAGCAGATTGCCAACAAGTTCAATCCCAGGTGATGCATGAGGGCATCACTGGTGAAAAAAGGGTCGAGGATGGCACGTGTGCCGCTGATGGGTGTCTTGTCCGCCCCTTCCTCCATCCTGATCAACAGTTGTGTATCTGATGGCTCATCCCCGCCGGGCTCGAGTGTGATGTGCACAGGTGAATGCTCCGGGACATAGAGCAGCAGGTTTTGAACAATGAGGTTTTGAAGTTTCTCAAACCGCATGGGCTCGGAGGTCATTGACCTTGGGCAACGTCCGATATCAAGACGGACATCGATGCACTTTTGCTCAAACTGAGTACGGTATGAATCCAAGCACGGACGATCTCCAGATTTCAGAGCTCAACAATCCCAATCTATATCGCAAGCTCTACATGCAAACCAGGGAGCAGATTCGTCGCGTCATTGATCTGCTGCAACTGGAGGAAATGTCCACAGCAGGGGATTCGGGGG
>JAAZXX010000294.1 GCA_014239995.1 Verrucomicrobiia bacterium | reverse complement strand
ATTAAGCGGTGAATCCAATAACGAAAAAACTCAGCGACCAACAACATCAGGACGATTTGCCCCAAAAGCGGCCATTCATGAGGCCAAAAGTCCAGTGCAGTAAAAACTGAACTGCCTGCAAAAGTGATGATAGCTGCCGGTACAAGAACTTTAAGAACTGCAGGAATACCCACCTGAACAATGATAAGAAACATGCCATCGGGAATAAGATCCTCAGCTTTGGGTCTCCATTCATTACGAGCAGGGTTGAAGCTCTCATGAAGAATAACACCTAACGTACCAAGCAATACTGCAAGATATGATGCGAAGAGTAGCGGGGAGCCGGATTCACTCATCCAAACAAATAGGGTGAAGCTCACTAGAATTATAAAGGGGTAGCCAAAATAGCGTAACAAACTCAAGCCGAGTACCTTTGATTGCCTATCTGAAAAGGCATGGCTCATAATCATTATATAGGAAATCAATACAAAGTGGAAAACTGTGGGAACTGCCCCATCAAACCAAATATGGTCACTAAGATCAAAAATACCAATAACCATCCTCTTCACCATTAAGACCAAATAGATCCAACCCATTACAGCCAAGATCCGGCTTGCTTTTTGGTTGGCACCAAGGCGAGGCATAAGCAAAGCGCCGAGGGTCATCAGTGCAAGAATAATGAACTGCATGGAAAGCAGAACTGAATATGGCATTACCTCACTGTGCCAAGCCTCGAACGGTGGCAACCAGGCGATAAGCCACTTAGCCACCAAAAGCTGCATAATAATTCGAAAAGCAAAAAGAGCAGCAAGAACCGCAAGCAATGCACGGTAAGGAATTCGGGAGTCCCGACCGAGATTTCCTGAAGAAGATGCTTTATGGGCCGTGAGACTCATACCTAATAATAACTTATTGGTAATTTCTAACCAATTATAAAAAACTCCTTAATTTAGAATATCCAGCAACCCCCACCCTAGTTCATGGATCATGAGTCCTGAGCCACTGTTCCCGTTATAACCTTCGGTGGAATTCGTAATTGCTCGGCTAGTGTCTAGGTGTTCCTCAATCTTATTCTAGCCGATCACAAACGAACGCGGGCAGTCGCTTGTCCTTGAGATAAATAATATTCACATTTTTACCGTTATCCAATTTTGGGCCAAGCGTGCTTCGTCCTTTTCTAATCTGATCCTTCAATAACGCAACCATTCGCCGAAGTCGAAAACACTGAAATTGATGATGGTGAAACAAAAGAAGAAAATGATGATGATGATGATGATGGAAAACCAACGGTCGAAGATGTCACGGAAGAAGTTGACACCTTCTCGACAAATCATAGCGAGATGGAATACGTCCCACAGGGCCTTGCAGGTGGCTATTGGATGTGATGACGCTCAGTCAAGGGGGGCATTTCACGGTTTTTGACCCCACAGGGTCGAGCCTTGACTCCACCTCTTGATTCATCAATATTGACATCGTCTATCGCTTTTATGCTCCATCGCCTTCCATCATACCTTTCGTTGCTTTTCCTTCTGTCCGCCTGCACGGCCATGCGTGCGGATCTGGTTTGGCATGAAACGGGTAAAAAGGCATTTGCCACTCAGGAGACGCATGAACTGAGCATGTATTTTGAATATTCCAATAACGGAAAAACCCCTGTGCTGGTTACCTCGATCAAGGCATCTTGTGGCTGCACTCGGCCTGTGGTTTCCGGTTTTCCGTGGCGGATTGAACCGGGAGCCAGAGATCGACTTGAAATCAAGGTCAATGTCAGAGGCAAAACCGGCGTGTTCAGGAAGACGCTCGAGCTGATGACCGGTGAAGATGTCACCGAGTTGGTGGTGGAAGTGAATATTGAGGATCCCGTGCATCGTCCGATGCGCGCGGATGAAAGGAAAGGCAATCTGACCGCCTCAAAATCAGACAACCAAGCCATTTTCAAGGGGGACTGTGTAGCCTGTCATGTGACACCCACTCAAGGCAAATATGGTCCCTCGCTCTACAAGGCAGCCTGTGGTATCTGCCATGAGGCCAAACATCGAGCAAGTATGGTTCCCGACCTGAAATCCAAAATCAAGGTGGAGGGCGGAGACTATTGGCGCCAATGGATCGAGCAGGGTAAGCCAGATGGATTGATGCCTTCTTTTGCAGCCTCCAAGGGGGGGCCATTGTCGGATTCGCAGATTTCTACACTCGTCCATTACTTGTCAAATCCTGAAAAGCCTGCCAAGGGTCGTAAAATCATTCGATCCTTCGGTGTTTCCAGCTCCAGTAAGGCCCCATGAAACGGTGTTTTTTTCCGGCCTCAACGGGATGGTGTGCCTATGGATTGATCGCAGGTATGCTCCTTGCCGGATGGGGATATGTGTCCCCTGTGCATGGGAGTGATGTGCGCTCCTGGGCACTGCAAGTTCCTGAGACAGAGACAACGGGATTTGAACAGGTGGATCCAGTCACTTCCGGTATCCTTTTTACCAACACGCTTCAGGAGTTCACTGGTGCCTCCAACAGGGTCCTGTTC
This sequence comes from Verrucomicrobiia bacterium, assembly GCA_014239995.1. Lineage (GTDB taxonomy): Bacteria > Verrucomicrobiota > Verrucomicrobiia > Limisphaerales > AAA164-E04 > AAA164-E04. The sequence goes on along the minus strand of JAAZXX010000294.1, from coordinate 2,787 downwards.
AATGGAGCGGGTGTGGCCGTCGGGGACGTCAATGCGGATGGTCGTCCGGACCTCTTTCTCTGTGGCCTGGAGGTTGAAAACCAGTTGTACAGCAACCTTGGGGACTGGCAATTCAAGCGCATGCCGATCCCTGATGCACTCGCCTCTCCAGGTTTTCCATCCAGGGGTGCCGTATTTGCTGACTTGAATGCAGACCATCAACTGGACTTGCTGCTCACCACGGTGGGCGGAGGATGTCGTGCATTTCTCAACCTTGGTGCGGGGCGTTTTGAGCCGATGGCTGGCAACGCTGGCATAGCCACCCAGGGAGGTGCCAGTTCCGTGACACTGGCGGACGTGGACGGGAACGCCACGCTGGATCTTTACGTAGCCTTCAATCGGTCGGACGACATTCGGGATCATGGGCGTGTCAACCTCAAGCGCCGGAACGGAACCATCGTTCCACCCGAGGCCCTGAAGGATCGTTTGCTGGTCCATCGAGGACAGCTCAACGAATATGGAGAACCGGACGTCCTCTACCTGAATGACGGCAGTGGAAACCTGACACCTGTTGCATGGACAGGTGGACATTTTCGAAACGAGGGCAAACCATTGCCTTCCATTCCACGCGACTGGGGATTGAGTGCCTCCTTCAGGGACATGAACGGCGATCTGGCTCCGGACCTTTACGTCTGTAATGACTATTGGACCCCGGACCGTATCTGGTTGAATGATGGCAGAGGTGGCTTTGATGCCCTGACGCTGGACAGCTTGGCCACCACCTCGGCCAGTTCGATGGGCCTGGACTTTGCCGATGTCAACCAGGACGGGTTGATGGACATTTTCGTGGTGGATATGTTGAGTCGTGATCACGTGCTTCGCAAGCGGCAACAGCCGGCCCTTAACCCGCTTTTCGACAGCCCCGCATTCAGCGGGAAGAGGCGTCAGATCATGCAGAATACGCTTTTTCTGCAACGACCTGACGCTACTTTTCAGGAAGTGGCGCAAGCGGCTGGCTTGGTGGCATCGGATTGGTCGTGGTCCCCGATTTTCATGGATGTCGACCTGGATGGAGATGCCGACCTGCTGGTCTCAGCAGGGTATCCTCATGATGTTCAGGACATGGATGCCATCCAGCGCATTGCCAGGCTCCAGCATTCCTGGGAGCGCTACAAGGATCCAGTGGCTCTTCGCAAGGCCTTCGCTGAGGAATTGATGGAACACTATAGACTTTATCCCAAACTGGATCTGCCGGTGATGGCCTTTGAAAACCGTGGTGATGGCAGTTTCAGGGAAATGACCCACTTGTGGGGAACCGATCGCCCTGGGATACACCAGGGCTTTGCCACGGGGGACCTGGATGGTGACGGGGATCGAGATCTTGTTTTGAACGACCTGAACGGTGCCGTGTTTTTGTATCGTAACCTCGCGGATGGGCCCCGCGCCAAGGTCAAGCTTGTGGGTGATGGTGGCAACACACAGGGGATCGGTGCGAAGCTCATTCTCAGGGGATCGGGTTTTCCTCCTCAATCCAGGGAAGTCATTGCCGGGGGACGTTATCTGTCAGGCTGTGATACATCGGTGACCTTTGCGATGCCTGATGGACCAGGGGCATGGACGCTGGAAGTACTCTGGCGTGATGGAAATGTGACATCCCTGCCGGACATACGTTCCAACCATGCTTACGAGATTGGTCCGTCGACGGATCTGAAAGCATCCATCGATTCAAAGGTTCCAGCTGAAGCATTTCCTTTCCCAACGGTTACAAGCATTCCAGTTGGCGATGGAAAGATAAATGGACTTTCCTCCCCCCCCATGCCACAGCCGCTTCTACCACTCATCATGCATCCTGCAAACGGGAACCTGGAACCAGCGGATCTTAATCAGGATGGCGTGAGCGATTTTCTGATTGGCGGATCCCGAGGTTCCGCGCTGAAATTGCTGGAGTCCAGAATTGTATCCCAATGGGATGTTGCCCTGGCCTCACCATCACTGCCGGCTCAAACAGCCGCCATGTATCCCCTGGATGCAAGACAGTGGCTGGTTGCTTTTCAGAAAAAAGAACCGGGCATGCGAAGTACGCTTCATATTTTTGACCCGAAAAAAAATGTAATTACTCCTGGCCCTGAAGGTCCCCTGACGACTTCAACCCTGGCTGCAGGTCCGTTGAAAGGTCGGGGTCCTCTGTCGGTCTTTATTGGTGCTGGTCCCAAAGTGGGGCATTACCCCCAGTCCCACGCATCCATGCTTTTTACGCACACGCCACCTGGCCTGAGTCGGGACACACGCAATGGCGTGCTGCTTGAGGGACTGGGTCTGGTCCATGATGCCGTCTGGAGCGACTTGAATCAGGATGGATATCCTGAACTGATCGTTGCAGCGGGGTGGAGTCCCCTGCGTGTTTTTGAAAATCAACGAGGCTCGCTTTATGAGGTGACCGAGGCCTGGGGTTTTTCAAAACACAAGGGCTACTGGATGAGCGTGACCACTCTGGACTTGAATGGAGATGGCAAGCTCGATGTTGTTGCCGGAAATCTTGGACAGAATACATCTTGGAAAGCTTCCCGCGAGAAGCCCCCGGCATCGGCTCGATCCACTGCCCCAGCGAACTCCGCCCGTAGGCCGGCGCGGATCGAGTTCAGCTTCCCGGACCGAGTTGGGCTGATCAACGCAATCGCACCCAGCGCCGCGCACTCGACCGCCTCAAAGCCCATGAGCTCTCTCTCCAGCATTCCCCCGAATGTACAGCGGCCCCACGCGATAAGTCCAGACACATCTTGCTCGGCCTACTTCGCCTGCTTCAGGATC
>JAAZXX010000293.1 GCA_014239995.1 Verrucomicrobiia bacterium | reverse complement strand
TCATGCCCTGTTGATTCAATGAGACATCATCCACCAGAACCTCCCCATGGCCACCGGCCACCGCACCAGTCACAAACCGGAAGGATAAAAGAAAACCCACCGCGCCATCGGGGGATTCCATGGCTTCAAATCGCACTTCTTGCCATTCCTGATCGCCTCCTCGAAAAGGTTTGAACTGAAGGCCCTTGCTGATCTCCTCGGCATGCTCGTCCAGCCAGCTGAAGGAAACCTGTTGCACGTAGCTGGGGCCGATTTTCAATGCCTTCACCCAGCATGAGAGGTCATAAACCGCTCCACTCGCAATGCCTTCCTTTTGCAGGTAACGAGCGTGCCCTTCACTGGGTTGAGCCCCTTCGTTCTGAAGCACCGAGCGCAGGCACCAACGTCCACGGTAGGCATCCATGGAATGCCGCATGGGAGGATGCTTCCCTTCCCATGTCCAAGGGGAATCCTCCCCGGCCTCATGCTCAAACCCACCCTCCGGAAGGATCTGACGGGCTGTTCCCGCAAGCCCGTGCTCAGGGGCAACCGTGGAGGCAAGCAGGACCATGAGCCCCAGCCTGGCGCCATGAGGACATCCCCCCCCAGACAGGGTAAGCATGGGGAATGATTGGAATATGTCGGAGATGTTCATCTTTCGTAGACGGGTAGGAGACGGTAGTTCAAAGCCAGTGCGAGGATTGACATTCCGGTACCATAGCTCTTTCCATGACTGCTGGAAAAACTGCCATCCTTGGCCTGCATTTTCTGCAACTGCCCGATGATGCGCTGGTTCCATGCTTTCCAGGATTCGAAGTCACTTTGAAACAGGGCTTGAGCCATGTAGTAACGGTGATAGAACGGATGACCATCCACGTCCTGGTCCATGCGGGCGCGGATAAACCCAGACGCCGCCTGGTATTCCCGGGTATCGGTGCGCTTGCCAATCGCGTAGACGAGGGTGGCAATGGCGGCGCGCGTAATGCCGTCGCCATGTCTGTTGGAGAGCTGGTAGGACACGCTCCCATCGCGCAAGGTGTTGGCGCGAAAATAGGCCAGGGCATTTTCAATGGCCTCATTGGGAACCTCCATCCCGGCGTTACGGGCACCCAGCAAGCCCATCAACACCGTCCCAGACACCGTGGTATCGGCATCCTGGGATTCCGGGGAATAACGCCATGCCTTGTAGGGATTCTTCTTTTGAGCGGTCAAGGAGCAGCGCACCGCCAAGTCCAGTGCCTCGCCGATCGATCGCCTTTGTTCAGGAGACACATCGGACCCTTCCCACAGGAGACGCTCGTGGACCACCCCATAGGCTTCGGACAAGGCCAGGCAGGCAAACCCGTGGTGATACATGGGACCATGCCCAGGACCCGTCGCGACACCCGTGACCGTGTTTTGATTCAGGATCATGTAACGTAGTGCTTTCCGGATGGCATCGGCATAAGGTCCGTGATCGGGATCCTCACCCGTGGCCATCAGGGCCATGACAGCAATACCAACCACCCCTGAACCAGAAGCCTCATTGCCGGGCCAGCTCCCATTTTCAAGCTGGGTCGCCAACAGGTATTTCAAACCCCGCTCACTGATCAAACGTGCCTGCGTGGAAACCCCTTCCCCATCGCGCAAGGTGGGAAGCTGGGCATGGATGGAGTTCACCCCCCAGACACAGAAAAGAAGTAATCCAAAACAGAGGGGCTTGCAGAGCTTATGGTTCAGGATATCTTGCATGTGATCTGCATGGGTTTGCGTTCTGTTGAATCCCTTTCAATTTCAGCACCATTTCCCGTGTCCAGGCTGAGGGCGCTGCAATCAACCATGAAAGGACTCCCAACAGTGCAATCCTTGTGTGTGTCTTGTGGTTCATAGGTCTAGGTTGGCCTGGAGTTTCAGAAAATGATAATTACCGGTTTTCAAGGGCGCTCATGTAGGCGTCCAGTCCCTGTCGAAATTCTTCTGGCAATGTACGCCCGGCCTTACCGGTTGCCTGGTTGGGTGCACGTTCCTCAATGAAGGCCCGCGTACTGTCATCCCCGAGTCCCATGAGCATCAACGCCGGCATGGAGGTCGGGGATGCCTTGACCACCATGGGTGCATTGGGTACGCGCGCTGCCTCAAGCAGGATCTCGATCACCTCCGAAATAGCTGCAATGGTGACCGGGCCTGTCCTGGGTTCCTCCAGCAACAAAGTGACCTCATCCATGACACGCGCAGCATTGATCACTTTTTCCACCTGCTCGCGAAGGTGCGGGTGATCGGCGTCAGGAAGCGCATCGATCTGATCGACGACATCCCTGGACTGTACAGCGAGATCGGCCTGAACCTTGGCGAGCTCCCTGGCGCGTTCCTGGAATCGCTCTTCTTCCAGGACGGCTCTGGATTGATCAAGCTCGCGTGTTTCCTCCCGCAGCTCGATTTCACGGTTGATGACCCGCAGCACCTCCAGCACCAGTTGCGGTGATAGACTCGGGAGTTCAATCATGCCCTCCGCGGGAGTTGCATCAGAGGGAGGAAGCGGATCCACCAGTTGTTCCGCCCAGCGATCAAAGGTATCCGCCCAGAATTCCGCCTCGATGGTCGATTGACCCACGGCATTTCGCTGGATGATGGTGGATGAACCTCGCACCTCCTCCACCACCCCGGAATCCTGCATTTCATCGAGGACACCGCTTAATTTTTCCGAGGGGCGCCGCTCAGCGTAGGCATCCATGTCCTGCTGCAGGGTCTGGACCCGTTCAGAGACAGTCACCTGCGCTCCCGACAAGCGGCTGCGCGTATCCGCCGTGTCAACCTCCCCCGCATCCAGGCCAAAACCATCGAGTTCATTGAGTGTCGATGCCAGGTCCATCTGCCCGCGCGAGACCGACTTGAGGCGCTTGACAAAGGTGCTGTTCTCAAATCCCATCAGCAACTGGTTCATCTCTTCTGCCAGCCTGGCAAAGGCATCCAGCAGGGACTGCTGTTCGGTCACCGCCTCCAGCACAAGTTCCGAGGTGGTGGCAGGTCCTTTCTCCGTTTCCTCCTCGTCCTCGGGCTGCTGAGCACTTCCCTTGAGCAGGGTCGTCGGGAGGCCTAGTCCCCCTTTGATCTGGGGTGCGTTCTCTGCCTTTTCCGGGGGATTGAACCCGGACTCCTGATTCAGTACCGCAGGCGTTGGATTGGCGGGAAGGTAACCCGGTTTGCCCTCGGCCATCTCGCTGCGATCCACGTCAGCCCCGCTACCGGGGGCGTTTGGGTCCTGAGGTATGGTATCGTCCAGCCCCTGGATATCCGTGGCTTTGGACCCGTATTTTTCGGCCTTCTCGAGCTCATTGAATTTGGCTCCCGGAGGCGCCGTGGGACCTACCACAGGTGGCTCCCCTGGCATCTTTCCAGGCTCCACCGCCTGAGAAGGCTCTCCGGGCTGGGGAGCTTCTTCCACTTCCTTTGAAGCTGGACCGGGGGCCTGCGTGGCCTGGTCCAGCAAGTCAGCCACCGAGGGCATCTGTTCCTGCGAAATCTGTTTCAGGGACTGAAGCATTTCAGCCCAGGTATCAAGCTGGTCCGGATCAAACTCATCATTCCTGGCAGCGTCCTGCACCAGTTCCTTACCGATATCCACCAGGGTTTCCAACTTGGCAGCATTCGTTTTCTCGGCAGCTGCCTGAGCCTGGATCTGCTGCTTCTGCCCCGGCTCCTGAAGTGCCTCCGGCGAGAGTTTCATCAGCTCCTGGTTGATCTGATGGAGCTGCAGTTCCTTCTCGTAGACTTCCTGTGCGGCATTGGCCCACTGGCCCATCTGTTCAGTCAACCACTGAAAATGGTCGGCTGGGTCCATGACATGCAGAACCAGGTAGGAGGAATACGCCCGTGGACGTCCAGGGAGATAATCCTCGGCGAAGGCACGCAGCTTGAGGCTCTGCGGGCGCACCTTCTCGCGTTGAGCGGAAAAGGTGCCCGGCACATCAAGGTCATCGGTGACGGCACTTCCGGCAGCCACCATCTTCTCTCCATTGGATGGCTCGGGGTTCTGTATAGGATCCTCAATGCCTTCCCATGCGATCCCCACCTGCCTGACACCAAAATCATCGGTGGCTAGGATCTCAAAGCGCAGCACCTCGCTGGAAAGTACGACTTGATGATTCTTGAATTGCTTGAAATTCACGTTAGGGGCCTCGTCCTCACGTGCCTCCAGTTTCAGCAACTGGGGTTCCCTGGCCCGCAGGCCAAGTATGTCCCGCCAGTTCAAGTGGTGCTCGGAGGAATTGTCCACCCAAATGGGTCGTGTCATGAGCCGCTGTCCTTCAATCGATTGAGGTTCCTCGTTGAGGGTCGCCTCGGCAAGATCACGCGTTGCCGTGGCCTTGAAGACCACCTGACTGCCCTTGACCAGACTGAGACTGCCCCCACGCACATCTTCCTGGATGGGCTTGGGGCGCTGGAGATAGTCCGGCAACATGACCTCGGCAAACAGGGCATTGAGGGCGGGACGCATTCGCGGCTGCACCGGGACCGAATGACGGGCATCCCCCACGCGAATCGATACGCTGGCATCCTCGGTTTGCGGTGGCAGCGTAAAGGCATATCCATCCTGCCTCATGGGGGCGGTGATGGGTGATTGCCGGCCGTAGCGTGCCTGGGCCTGTCCTGGTTTCCAGGGGGACGCCTTCCTGAGCCGGGCATTCAACTCAAACGGCTCGGCATAGGGCACCACGCGGGTTCCCACATGAGGCTCCAGCTGGGCAAAGGTATAACGATCCACCACACGCCATGGCGTCAACCAGCGTAACAGGGCATTGCGTCCCGCTTCAGGTGCCCACAGGGCGTAGAACGCCACCAGGGCAAGGGGCAGGCCCACGGCCCAGGCCCAGGCAAGATGCCTGGGCCTGGGCAGGGCAGCGGAGAGATCGCGATGCTTCATCTCGGCATCCACCTGGCGCATGGCTGCTTCCACAAGAACGCGACTTTGGACATGACGGTTGGCATCTCGCACCAGTTCCACGATGCCAAGCAAGCGATCCCCAAGCCGGGGAAAGGCCTGGCGCAGCAATCGGGCAACCTGATCCAAGCGACGGTGATTCCATACCCAATGGTGCAATTTCAGCGGAAAGAGAATCAACAAGCCGATACTGCCTGCAAGGAGGAGTCCCAGACGCAGGGCTGCCGGTGTATCCATGAAACGATCCAGTCCCAACACCACCAGGTAGGAAACCAGCAAGCCGAAGATCGACGCCAGGGCACCCTCCGCTGTCTTGATCATCCACACCTGTTTCCGGTATTGCTCCAGGGAGGAGCGCATGGCGGGAGGCAGGGCCACAGGCTTGGGATT
>JAAZXX010000292.1 GCA_014239995.1 Verrucomicrobiia bacterium | reverse complement strand
GGTTTGCTGGACGAGACCCTTGTTATCTGGGGAGGAGAGTTTGGTCGTCAACCCAGAGGCCAATCCCAAGCATCATGAATATTCCGCCCACAATACCCGCGATTTGAATGCCTCTTTCTCCAAAGCCATGATTCAGCGAGTCGATGGTGTCCGATGAAAGGATGGGCAACTGCAGCAATAGCAGTGCCCCTGAAATTACGATGATCAACGAGGTGGCGATGGCCAGTCCTCCCGCAAGGGCAATGGGTTGATCATGGATCTTGCGATGGCCTGGGTGATCGAGCCAATCATGCCGCAGACACCAGGATAGCCAGTAATGCATGGCTATCCTGGTGGTTGCGCAAGCACCCACGAGGCTGATCACGTAAATACTGTTTGGGAAAGTGATCATGTTACTCATGGCATTTCAGTGACCTATTCTGATGTGTGTCTGGATTCCTGGTCGCATGTATGCCGAAGAGCATAGGCGGGTCTATTGGCGAGACAAGCGAAAGACACCATGAACTTTCCACGGATGTATTCTGCTGCTGAACAGAGCGTTATTATCTTCTTCTCAAAGATGAAGTGACGAGATCCCGACCCAGGATCTGAGAGTAGATGTTACAGGTGGAATCTCTTCGACACATCCTGATATGGTGCAGAGCATGTGCGTCTTGCTGAACTATGCTTCCAAACTAGTCATCGCCCTGTGCCTGACCCTGGTGCTCACTGGTTTCTGGTGCAGTCGATTGCCTGGGGTAACATGGTTTGGGATTTCTCTCGTCAATTACCGATCGAATCTGCCGTCCTTAAGGCATTCAGTGGTGAATCACCCTGTGACATATGTAAATTTGTTGCTTCAGGGAAGCAGTCAGAAAAAAACAAGGCCTTGCAAAGGCCGACACCAAAATTGATCTTTTGCGCACACAGGCGTCAGTGAACCTCATGCCCCCCAAGGTCGCCTGCGATGAGATTCGAACTCATGTTTTGGACGAGACATTGCGTCCTCCTCCAGATTCCCCGCCCCCAAGACTGGCTTGAAACAGGAAGCCGTCGCTTTCCAGTCGTCGGTCCTGCTTAAGCATATACCACTCAGGAAGACCAGCCTCCATGCGTTTGCATCGCCATGGTGGGGTCCACGTTTCATGGTTCACATGGTTGATGTGCTTCCTCCGAACCCACAAATCAAAAAGCTCTTTATACCATTATCATGAATTATTTTTCACACTCAATCCTTTACATTGTATTCCTTGTTAAAGCCTTGTCGGTAATGATACAGGCTCAGGAACTTACAACCATACCCATGCAGGATGGCATGGTCATGCCATCCATCCATTACAACGCCATGCACAACCATCTCAGTGTCTCCGTTCCGGAGACTGTTCCCCAGTTAACTGCCTTGGCCATGAGTCATCCTGATCAACATTTTTCCTCCACTGCTCCCTGGTATGATCTTCTGGATCCAGCTGTTCAGGGACAGTCCTTTAACAGGCAGTATGGCTTTGTGATGGATGGTTCCAGCGACCTGTTACCTGCGGAAACAGCTATTTGGATACGACGGATAAGCGCCACTGAAGGTCTGCATGCCTATCAGTATAGAAGTAGTGGCCCTGTGGATCAGGCGTGGGTGCCGATGTTTGGCACCGATGGCTCCAGTAATGTCCTTACATGGAATATGAAAATGTACCACCCCACCTACGTGGCTTCCATGGGACATGGCCCGCTGATGGCCGATTACGAGGCTTTTGTTGTGGACCTGGACACGGGTGAGTCCATCCCGGATATACAACCAGCAAGCTTCACACTGCACTGGGTGCGTGCTTCGATGGGGGGGCAACCTACCTTGAGCATTGCCCGCAAGCTGGTTCTCAGCTGGGGGGGCATTTTCCGGCTATGTCCTCCAATCCTCAGAATCGCTGACTGATCCCGATTGGGTGACCCTGGATGCCATGCCCATGCTCATGCACGGGGAATATGTGGTGCTGGTGGAAGCTGGAGGCCCTGGTCTTTTCTATCGCCTTCACATGGCCGAGGACTCGGGAATGGTTGGGGGACACATGCACGAAGGTGACATGTGATCGGTCGCGCTCATGTCTTTTGTGAGCCTCCGTGGTGAATTACCTGGTTCGAGAGGTTTTGATGAAAGGCCCAGAGGATACCTTTGTATGGAAAACGATACGTGGCAAGGGATATGAATAAACGCTCCTCATCAAAGGTTTCATGGAAGGCCTTTACCCTGGTTGTTATCGCCATTATTGCACTTTTGGCAGGAATGCTCCTTCCTGCGCTTTCCCGGGCCAAGAGTTTGGCGCGTCGAACCACTTGCCTGAGTCAACTACGTCAGCTTTCCCTTTCCCTGCGTATGTATGCCGATGATCATGAGGAACGTCTGCCACGGAGCCAGCACTCTTTCTTTGCGTTTCAACAGCTCCCCTGGGCTTATAGCGTTGCGCCCTGCCTTCAGGGCCACTCCCTGAAGACCGGAGAACGCGATGCATTTATGTCTCAGGGCGTATTTCGTTGCCCAGAGGTAAGAACAAATAATTATTGGAGTTACGGTTTAAATGTCTATTTCGAACTGGATGTGGATGATGATTACCGTGGCAGTCCTTTGACCTGGCGAAGGCTTTCGAGGATTTCCCGTCCATCTTCAACGATTATGTTTGGTGAAGTGCAGGGAGATGCGGACCATATCATGGCTCATTTCTGAGAACAGGACACCACACCTTCCGTTGCCAAGCACCGGCACGGCCAATCCAGCGGAGCGAATTATGCCTACATGGATGGACATCTTGAAGTTCGGTTGTTTGAATCAACCTACCAGCTTGCCGATGGAATCGATCAGTGGCATCCGGATGGATTCCTAAATAACGATCCGCTCAATCCTTGATGGAGTTCGTCAGGCCATCAAGGAATTTTGAAAAACAGCCTTTGGACCTTTCCCCCACGGTTTACCAGTTTGTTCAAAAAAAGCTTTACTCACAACTGTGTTAGTGTAACGATACACCGAGATTCAGCTTGTTCCCATGAAAAATCTTTTTTACCACATTGATGTATACTCAGGATTGCCTGTATATCGGCAATTGATGGATCAGACCAAGCACTACATCGCTTCCGGCACGCTCCTCCTGGGAGATCAACTTCCCTCCATTCGTGAACTCTCAACACGCCTCTCCATCAATCCAGCTACGATTGTCAAAGCATATAGCGAACTTCAAACCAGTGGAGTGGTTGAAATCAAGCAGGGCAAAGGGGCGTTTGTCGCCCAGGGCTGCAGGGATGTTCAGGGCCAGAAACTGCAGGTAGGCAAGATTGCCCGACAATTGGCCGTGGAATCTCAGCAACTTGGATTGGAACTCGAAGAGGCACAGGATTTGCTTGAAGAGGAATGGATTCGCCTGGGAAGGGAAGCCTCCCGCAGGAAGGGCATGCAAGCGCATTGAAGCCACGAACTTCATATCCATGAAAGCCATAGAAACATATGATTTGACCAAATCTTTTCCCCTCAACCAGGTGGCGGTGAGTGGTCTGGACCTGAGTTTGGCCCCCGGCACGGTCTATGGCCTCATGGGGAGAAATGGTGCTGGAAAATCCACCGCGTTACGCCTGGTGATGGGCTTGCTCAAGCCGGACAGGGGACGTGCCCGTGTTCTTGGTAAATCGATGTGGCATGCTGACCGCGGGCATCGTTCAAGTATTGGTTATGTGCCACAGCATCAGCAATTACCGGGTAGGATGAGTATTGAGGATTTAGGACGTTATATGGGCAGATTCTATACTGATTGGGATCAGGACGCGTTGGTGCGCCTCGCCAAGCACTGGGGAATGAACCCCAGCTTGCCGGTGGGATGTTTCTCCAGGGGAGATCAACGCAAGGCTGCCCTTCTTCTAGCGATCCATCCCAAGCCCTTGGTGCTCATTCTTGATGAGCCTGCAGCAGGGTTGGATGCCGTGGCGCGCAGGGTCTTTCTGGATCATTTGATTGATTATATTCAGCTCCGTCCAGAAAGTACTTTATTGATCAGTACCCACCACGTGGGTGATATTGCAAGGATCGCCCAGCAAGTGGGTATGATGGACCGTGGACGCTTGACGCGTTCGGCGCGCCTGGACGATCTGCAGGATCGCATGAAAAAAGTCCAGGTCGTATACCCCGGGAAAACCTCCCCGTCGCATCTTCAGCTTCCTGGTATGTTGCGTAAGGAAAGTATGGGCCCCGTCACTACGGCTGTATGTGAATTGGAGTCTGAACAGATACTCGAGGGCATACAACTTCCTCATGGTGCGAGGATTCAAATATTTCCCATGAGTCTGGAAGAAATTTTTTTGGAACTTTTCAATAATCAACAAATACAGGCCAACTTGACGTGACAGACAAACAAGCAAGAAGCATGAAAGGAACGCATTGATGAAAGATTACCATAGACTGGCAACCTGGAAACCACATTGCCCTCGCTTTATACCTCATTTCCTAGCTGCGTTCTGGTGTATCCATATGGGGATATGGGGGTCCTTGATGGCCCAGAAAGCTGAAACGGATCTGCCCCATATTCTCGATATTCGTGTTGAGGGAGAGAGTGTGCATGTGACTGCCTATGTCCCGGAGGGCTATCAACAGATCGTTCTGGAGGGGAAACCTCGATTTGGACAAGGTGCCTGGGTGCCTCGATCGGTCATTCATGTCCAGGGGCGTGAGGGGGAATATATCTTTCAGATGGATGTCTCGCTGCAGATCGAGTGGCTTCGGATTCGAGCTGAGCGTGAGATTCCTCTGGCCTCTGATAACTTTTCGGGACCTTCAGAATTTCCTGGCCCATCCTCAAACTCGGATGGTGGTTTGGATTATGTCTATGCCATGCCTGGTGTTGATAGCCCGGAAGATGATGTGCGCATCGAATCAATAGGCGGAGCTGGCGGTGATGAGGAACGCGAAGTCGTGGAGTCGGATATCTGGCGCATGGATGGCGATCGCATGTATTTCTTCAATCAGTATCGGGGACTGCAGATCATCGACATCACGAATGCCAGGGATCCTCGTCTGCTGGGTGAAATGGAGCTGCCTGCTGCTGGTGAGCAAATGTATAGGGTCGATGCGGGGCATGTGGTTTTATTGGCAAGGAATAACTGTTCCTACTGGGGTGGGGGAGCAGAAAGCCGGATTGTTATCCTGAATGTATCCACTGAAACGCCGGTGGAGGTAACCAGTTTGCCACTCAGGGGAAGGATCCAGGAAAGCCGTCTGGTTGGGAGCGCACTTTATGTGACCTCTCAAGTATACCAGCAAAAATCGGGAAAACCTGATACCTGGGAATGGGGAACACGTGTCCAT
>JAAZXX010000291.1 GCA_014239995.1 Verrucomicrobiia bacterium | reverse complement strand
GTTCAGCCGGAGGACCCGGCGTGAGCAAGCGCTGCCGGGCCACAGGGCACCGAGTGCTTTTCCGCTAAGTTGGGCAACTAGGCCAGGATCTCCTTGACGACTCTCGCCTCCTCCACGCCGGTAAGTCGCTGGTCCAGTCCCTGGTAGCGGAAGGTAAGCTTCTCGTGGTGAATGCCAAGCTGGTTCAGGATCGTGGCATTCAGGTCACGGATATGAACTGGATCCTCCAGGATATTGTAGGAGTGATCATCCGTCTTGCCATGTTCATAGCCCCGCTTGATTCCAGCTCCTGCCATCCATGTGGTGAAGCATCGGCCATGGTGGTCACGGCCATGGTTGTTCTTGGTAAGTTTACCCTGAGAGTAAATGGTGCGGCCGAATTCGCCGCCGCAGATCACCAGGGTGTCATCAAACATGCCGCGCTCCTTTAAATCCTTGATCAGGCCGGCACAGGGCTGATCGATATCTTCGCACTGCTGGCGCAGTTTTGAGGGCAGGCTGCCGTGCTGGTCCCAGCCACGATGAAAGAGTTGCTGGAAACGCACCCCTTTCTCAGCCATCCGCCTGGCCAGGAGACAATTACGCGCAAAGCTGCCGGGTTTCTCCACTGCCGGCCCGTAGAGCTCCTTGACGTGCTTGGGCTCCTTGGAGATATCCATCAGGTCAGGCACTTCGGCCTGCATCCGGAAAGCCATTTCGTATTGCTCAATCCGGGACTGGGTCTCCGGGTCGGCAAACTTCTTGAAAGTCCCGCTGTTGAGTTCCTTGAGACCATCAAGCATCCCGCGACGTGAATCACGATCAATGCCCGGCGGATTGTTCAGGTAAAGAACCGGCTCGCCGTTACTACGCAGCTTCACCCCCTGGTGACTCGAGGGAAGGAAACCACTGCCCCAGAGCCTGTCATACAGTGCCTGCAACTGCCCTCGCCCCCGCGAGATCATGACAATATATGCCGGCATGTTCTCATTGACACTGCCCAGACCATAGCTCAGCCATGAGCCCATGCTCGGCTTACCCTGCTGCTGGACACCGGTATTGATGAAGGTGATTGCCGGATCATGATTGACCGCTTCGGTATTCATCGTCTTGATGATCGTGATGTCGTCCACGATGCCGGCGGTATGTGGCAGAAGGTCCTTGTTGACCCAGGTTCCGTGCTTGCCAAAGCGCTCAAACTCAAACATTGGCGCCACGCAGGGAAAGGATTTCTGGCCGCTGGTCATGCCCGTGATGCGCTGTCCCCGGCGGATGGAATCAGGCAACTCCTTACCATGGATATCACGTAATTCCGGCTTATAGTCAAAGGTGTCAATGTGCGAGGGACCACCCGGGAAGAACAGATAAATGGCACGCTTCGCCTTCGGGGCAAAGTTGGGAAACCCCGGCAAGCCCTCAGCCGCCTGCGCGGAACCAATCAGGCCGGGATCCCAAAGGCTGCTGAGAGCGGCGGCTCCCATGCCATGTCCGGTATTTAACAAAAATCGACGCCGTGTTGGATGGTGATACATTTTTTACTGGTGTTCAGTTAGAGCAGGAAAGTTCAACCCCGGGTAAGGGTTTCGTCCATATTCAGCAGGAGCTGGGCTACAACCATCCACGCGGCATGGTCAGGCGCCTCAATGGTCTCGTCACGGGCCATGTCGCCGACAGCAACAAACTCCTTGGCCTTCTGGGGATCGTTCCGGAATCGTGTTAATTGATCACCGAGGACCCTCTCGATCACCTGCACCTCCTCCTTTGTGGCAGGGCGGGACAGGGCCAACCTGAACCCGTAGTCAATCCTGGAGAGCGTGTCATTGCCGCCTTCCTTGATCAATCTCTGGGCAAGGGCACGGGCCGCCTCGACAAATTGTGGGTCATTCAGGGTGACCAGGGCCTGCAGGGGGGTATTGGTAATCGGCCGCTGGATCATGCATTTTTCGCGCGTGGGCGCATCAAATATCAACATGTTTGGTATTGGGGAGGAGCGCTTCCAGTAGGTATACATGGAACGCCGGTAAAGTTTCTCGCCATTGTCGCGTTTATAGCGCAGTCCACCATTGAGCGAGACCTCGTTCCAGATATTGGGCGGCTGGTAGGGCTTAACGCTGGGCCCGCCAACCTTCTTCACCAACAATCCGGAAAGATCCAGGGCAGTATCTCGAATAAACTCACCCTGCAGGCGGAACCGCGGAGAGCGGGCCAGCAGGATATTCGCAGGGTCACCCTTGACCAGCTGCGGGGTTAACCGTGAAGCCTGGCGATAGGTCGCGGAAAGAACAATCTGCTTGAGCATCCGCTTCACGTTCCAGCCATGCTCGACAAAATCCGCGGCCAGCCAGTCAAGCAGCTCAGGGTGACTCGGAGGACTTCCCTGGTTACCAAAATCATCAACTGATTTCACCAGTCCGCGCCCGAAGAGCAGTGCCCAGTAACGGTTAACCGCCACACGGGCCGTGAGCGGGTGTTTGCCCGACGTGAGCCACTGAGCCAGGCCAAGACGATTGGACGCTGCACCCCCTGCAAGCCCGGGTAGCGCAGCCGGGACCCCGGGATTGACCACTGCATCGGTACCATCCTTGATCGGCTGGTCATAGGCACCACGATTAAGGATGTAAGTCACACGGGTCTTGTTAGCCGCGTTGTCCTGCATCACCATCACGCTCGTTGCCTTTTGGCTCTTGATCCCGCTTTCCTGGGCCAAAAGCCCGGCGCGTGCTGCAACCAATTTCTGGTAATCCTTGTCCTGGGAGGAAAGAAAGTGCTCGAGCAATGCCATTTTCTGCTGCTGGGTGCGCTTGGCGGCCGGCGTTGCCAGGATGCCCTTGATCGGATCTCCACCAAGCCGCTGAATCTCATCTGCGGCAAGTGCCCTGTTGTAGATACGCAACTCATCGACCTCCCCGTTGTAATTCCCCTGGCTTGAACGACTGCCGATTTTAAACGGCGTTTGCGTCACGATGGAATCCTTGAGCGAATCCTGCTCGATCTTGTTGCCCACGAGTTTGCCATCGATGAAGATCTTAACCCCGGAAGCCTTGGATGAGCCATCATACACGACGGCCACATGCTGCCACTTGTCGGCAGCAAGGGGTTGTGCGGAAACCACCTTGAGTGCGTTTCCGGGCCAGCTGCTGATGATGTGCGTGCCAACCGAACGGTTCTGGACCCAGAGGTCATAACCCCGGTAAGACTTGCCGACGTCCATGCGGGCAAATACCGAGCCGTTGCCGTTGCCGGGCACCTTGAGCCATGCGGCAAAGGTGAAGGCCCGGTTGCGCTCACGGGCCGGCCAGGAGCCAAACGTGACGGCAGTCTTGCCGTCGAAGCGCAACCCCCCATCATCGCCGCGCTTGGCCGGGTATACCTTGCCTCCAATCTGGCCAACACCCCCGCCCACACTAGCCTTGATCTGCTTTC
Organism: Verrucomicrobiia bacterium; assembly: GCA_014239995.1. Lineage (GTDB taxonomy): Bacteria > Verrucomicrobiota > Verrucomicrobiia > Limisphaerales > AAA164-E04 > AAA164-E04. The sequence goes on along the minus strand of JAAZXX010000291.1, from coordinate 1,945 downwards.
CTCCACGCTCATTGAGTGGGAAAAAATGTGCCAGGCCCGGGGGCTCCGGTAAGGCATTACCGGCAGATTTCTGAGCCACGCGCAGCCACTTGACATACTCTGGGACAGCCGCCCTCTGATACGCCTCAATCTCCTTATCCTTCGCCTCAATCGCCTTGCGCAAATCGGCCAACTTGCCTGCCTGTTCCCTGGGCGGCACATTGACCACCGGTGACTGGTTGCCCCCGCGTGACTGCATGCCAGGGTCAGTGGTATTGTTGAAGTAGGCAAACATCTGGTAATATTCACGCTGGGAAACCGGGTCATATTTGTGGTCATGGCACTGGGCACACTCCATGGTAAGGCCCATCCAGACATTGGCGGTTGTCTTGACCCGGTCGACAACGTATTCGACCCGCAGTTCCTCCGCAAAGGCACCGCCCTCATCCGAGGTGGCATGGTTACGGTTAAAGCCGGAGGCCACCTGCTGGGCAACCGTTGCGTCCGGCATCAGGTCCCCGGCCAGCTGTTCAACGGTAAACCGGTCAAAAGGCATGTTGGAATTGTAGGCGTCAATCACCCAGTCACGCCATGCCCACATGTCACGCGGTCCATCCGCGTGCATTACTGAGGAGTCGCCATAGCGCGCCGCATCCATCCACGCCAACGCCATGCGCTCACCATAACGCTCCATGCTGAGCAGTCGATCAACCACCTTCTCATAGGCCTGCGGCGATTTGTCATTCACGAATGCCTCGACATCGGCCGGCACCGGCGGCAAGCCGGTAAGGTCGAAGGTGACCCGGCGAATCAGGGTGCGGCGATCCGCCTCCGCGGATTGCCGCAGGTCCTGCTTGGCAAGCATTCTTAAGACGAAGGCGTCTATCGGGTTGTTCACCTGCAGGGCCTTGTCGGCCATTGGCGGAACCTTGGCCTTCACGGGCAACAGGAACGCCCAATGATCCTTGTATTCCGCACCGGAAAGCACCCATTGCTTTAGCAGGGACTTCTGTTCCGTGCTCAACACCTTGTGCGAATCGGGAGGAGGCATCACCTCGTCCTCATCATCAGTGGCGATGCGGAACAGCAACTCACTCTCCGCAAGTTTCCCGGGATCGATTGCCCTCACTCCGTCACGCAGCTTGACCGCTCCTTCAGGGGTATCGAGCCTGAGATCAGCCTTGCGGTCATGGGCATTCGGCCCGTGGCAAAGGAAACAGTTGCTCGATAGAATCGGGCGGATGTCGCGGTTGAAGTCGATCGCATCCGCAGCCGGGAGAAGTGGGCTTGCGCCGATGAGACAAAGGAGCGAAGTGTGCTTGGGCGTGAGCATGGGTTGATGGGTCTGTCGTCCGGCGGTGTTTCAGCTAGGTCATGATATCCTGAATCACGTGTCCGTGGACGTCGGTCAGCCGATAATCGCGTCCGGAGTAGCGGTAGGTCAGTTTTTCGTGATCGAGTCCCATGAGGTGGAGAATGGTGGCCTGGAGGTCGTGGACGTGTACCCGCTTGTCAACGGCGGTGAGACCGAACTCGTCGGTAGCCCCGTAACTCATGCCTCCTTTCACTCCGCCTCCCGCCATCCAGACGGTGTAGCCATAGTGGTCGTGATCCCGTCCCTTCTTGCCCTCCGAGGTGGGAGCCCGTCCGAATTCTCCACCCCAGACGACGAGGGTTTCATCGAGGAGTCCACGGGACTTTAGATCCTTGATGAGGGCGGCGATGCCCTGGTCGCAGGCATCCGCAAGGGCCTTGTGTCCTCCCGGGATATCGCCGTGGCCGGTGTCCCAGGCGATGTCGTAGCCGCTGATCGAATGGGACAGCTGCACACAGCGCACGCCACGCTCGACCATGCGGCGCGCGAGGAGACAGCCCTTCGCGTACTCGCTGTTGCCGTAGAGCTCGCGGGTCTCCTTCGACTCGTCCTTCAGGTCAAAGAGCTCGGGCACGGCGAACTGCATGCGGA
>JAAZXX010000290.1 GCA_014239995.1 Verrucomicrobiia bacterium | reverse complement strand
GGGATTGGCATCACTGGCTGCAAAAATAAAGTCATCCAACGCGAAGATGTCACGCTCACCTGGTTCCTCACCGTCATAGACTTCCTTGAAAGTCAGAGCCTTGATCCAGCAGCTGTTGTCCTGCAAGTCCGGGGCAAGGTATCCTAAAAACTGGATGCCTCCCTCGTTCTGGGGTCCAGTGGTGAGATCAAGCGTCCGATCCTGAAACGAACCGTCTGCATGCTCAATGGTAAGCTCAATCACACGCTTGTTTGCCTCCACTCCCATCACATACATGCCCGCGGCTGGAACCGGGTGTAGAAACCCAACCCGTAATCCCCCTTCCTGATCTTCACTGGGCATGACTTCAAGGAAGTGATAGCCTCCACTGGTGGTGTTAAACCCGCGGTCGGCATCATTGCTGCCATCCATGTCACCGATACCCGGCTCCTCGATACCTGCCTCATGTCCGTTGTGATACAAGCTGAAACTCACCGCATTATCGACCCCTTGATAGGTGACGCTTCCGATGGCGTCACCGTTGGCCATACTTCCGGATGTTCCAGAAGCCGCCGTGGTGTAGGCACCCCCGGCATAGGGAGCCCCCGCACCGGCAAACATGTCGCCCGCACCTGTAACGGGGCTCCAGCCATTGCTCGCCTCAAAGGTGATCTGATCGTAGTTCAGGGCATGGGTCGTCAGGAGGGCCTTGAAATCCATCTGCTCGGTTTGAGCCGCTGCATAGCTCCAGCCCAGAGCCGGATCCAGGGGATCGGGTGCTCCACCCCCGGCAGGTCCATCATCCCTGGCGCTGTAGAGCGTGATCGGACAATCTGATTCCGGCTCTTCAGGATCTCCGGGTTCGCCTGGACCCTCGGTAGCGCAGATGTGATCGATCCACAATTCCTGACCACCGATGCTGAATTGGTTGATGGGCGTTCCGAAGAAATGGATTTCTCCGGTATCATTGCCAAGCCCCCCTCGGGGGATTGAAATGTTGGCTCCACCAAGCATGCTGCCGTCAAGGTCGATAAAGTTTGCCACATTGGCCTGACTACCATTGATGGAGACATTGATGTTGCCACCATATTCCCCGAAGTAAACGGAAACACCCGAAGGAGGTGTTCCAGTGGGTGTGAACTGCAGGTTGATGTTGTTGACTTCAATTTCATTTCCAAAATAGCCCGCTAAGCCACCATTCTCAACTTCGGCAAATCCCGAGCTGAAGGATGTGCCGCCGGAAAAGAAAAAGTCCTCAGCAAGGACATTGAAACCAAAGGCGCCAGAGGCGCTGTTCACCGTAAACGTGTCTCCCACACTGTAGACGGAACCCAGGATCAGATCATGTACCTCAACGCATCCGCTGCAGCAGGCAAGCTCGGGAGGCAGATGTTGTATGCCGATGTTATCGATCAGGAAGCCATTGTTGTCGGAGGGGCTTTCCAGATAGACACTGTCGAAGGTCACGATGGGACTGCCCGTCACATCGATGGCCCTGCCAATCAATGTGGGAGGAAAGCCATGGTAAAGACACACCTCGGTGGTTGTACCTGTATTTGAAATGCAGATGACAGCCGCGTGATCATCGACCACCCCATCATCGAATGTCTTGGTCCAGTTGGCCGATGCGATGCCGTCGGATTTTTTCATGGTCACGATGTCACCCGTCTCGGGCATGGCTGGGGGAGTGACGGCAGGAGGGGTCACCTGGTTATCCAAAAGGGGCCCCGTGTCAAAATCCTCCCACACATTGTCCTCACGTCGAATGGAGTAATCGCCGTCTTTGGAAGCCGATCCCTGCTGCCAATAACTCACGTCGGCAAGGTATCCTTTGTCATCCAGAAAAGTGGGTGTTCCATGCGTCTGATACGCCCCGAAGCGAAGAAAATTAAACGGCTGTATCCCGGGGACAGTCGGCGGTGAGAGATATCGGTAGTCCACCTTGACACGTAGCGTTTCACCGGGTGCCAGGGTAGTAGATGGAAAGGTCACCTTGAGGTTTGTCTGGTCCGAGTTACTGCGGTAGACATTCTCCGGCACCATTGGATCTAGAATCGGGTCCGTTTCAACCACCCAATCGACCACTGTTGAGGAGTGCACCAGATGAAGGTTGAATGACTGCGTACCCACCGCGTCCGTATCAAAGTTCACCGGAGGAATGAGGTGCTGTGCCACGCCATGAACACAGGTGCCTATCATGAGAGTTATCTGGATGATATACTTGAGCCTTAACCAATAGGTAGGATTTTTCATTTTTGATCTTTCATTGTCATTGCGAAAAACTGAACGCAACTCCATCTAACTTTCATGGAATCATTGATTCTCAGCACGGAACATGCCATTCTCAATTCTGAGACTCGCACAAGCAAAGGCCCCCATATGCAATGCATTCTACTTGCTCCCCGGATTCATGCATGGCTTGATGAACCCCTCGTATGGATTGGATCACGCCTCAAGGAATAGCATGGATTGTGGGATTCATGGTCATTTTACGCGGAGCTGCGGAGTGGACATTGAATCGCTTGAATCTTTCCCATCTTCAGGCGCACCGGCGCCAGCTCCCGAACGGCTGGAAATCTGTCATGGACCCTTCTACCTATCACCGTGCTCTGGATTACACGAAAACCAAAGGTGATTTGAGCCAATGGTCCGGTTTGTATGAAACATTGCTGCTTTGGGTGTTTCTGTTCAGCGGCATCATGCCCTTTCTGCAGCATCAATGGACGGTAGTGCTAGGACACTCGCACTGGGCGCAATCGGGGTTTCTCTGTTTTGTTGCAACCTTTCTCAGCTTGTTTCATCTCCCTTGGAATTACTATTCCCAGTTTTACATTGAAGAGCAATTTGGATTTAATCATGCGTCGCGCAGGCTCTGGCTGGTGGATCAGGTCAAGATGTTCCTGCTGGGCTGGGCGATAGGCTGGCCAGTGCTAACACTGCTCCTGCTTGTGGTAAGTAAGTCCGGTGAACAATGGTGGATGTGGGCATGGCTTGTCCTTCTGGTTTTTCAGGTTGTCATGATTATTCTGGCTCCCATGTTTATCCTGCCATGCTTCAACAAGTTGTCTGCGCTGCAGGAAGGCTCACTGAAAACGCGTTTGTTGCATCTTGCAAAACACACGGGTTTCGGTGTCAGGGCCATTCAGGTGATGGACGGGAGTCGACGCTCCGGACATTCCAATGCTTTTTTTACTGGATTTGGAAGGTTTCGAAGGATCGTGCTTTATGACACCCTTGTTGAGCAGTTGACGGTTGAAGAGGTGGAGGGAGTGCTTGCCCACGAGATAGGGCACTTCAGGAAACGCCATGTGCTTTCGATGCTCGTCCTGGGTATGGCGGGCATGCTCATCCAGTTGTTTATACTGGCCTTACTGGCCGGTCAATCGTTCTTTTATGATGCCTTCGGGCTTCCAAATGAAGCTATTTCAGAGGCATTTCTTTTATTTGGGCTTACCTTCGGAACATTCACCTTTTGGCTCAGTCCTCTGAGTAATGTGCTTTCCCGGAGGTTCGAGTATCAGGCAGATAGCTTTGCCATAGAAGCTACCGGTAACAGAGACGCTTTTCTGAGCGCGCTTCGAAAAATCAACCTTGAAAACCTGAGTAATCCCGTGCCCCATTCGCTATTCAGCTTTGTTTACTATTCCCACCCAAGCCTGCTCGAAAGAGAAAAGGCATTGGCGAGTCAAATACCATCCAAAGACTGAAAAACAATCGCCTTTATGGTGATATCACCGCTGTCTGCAGAGGTGAGGAACCAATTTTTCGTCTTTATTTTGACAGACTGAAGGCAACGCTGGTGTCAGTAGCATAAGCCTGGTTAACTATCTGTTCTCTTGCTTCCTCATAGCTACGAATCCACCGTAATCATTGTAATAAAATAACACGACAGACCCCTTGCCAGGCATTGGTGATCATATTCTGTTCAGTCAGTAAGGTGTCGACACTCCCTCTTCAATCTCGGGTATTTCCGATAAAAGCAAGGGCGGCGGCGAAGGGCGTTAAACCAGATAAAAACCCGGCTATACCAATGGAACCGTTAATTTGTGCGAGGTCGTAGAGTTCGTGCAGTTCAGTTATTTCAAATGTCAGACTCCTACTACTTGGGGTTATTTGCTCGCTTTAAACTAAATTAAGGATCTTGGGATGGTTTCCTATTATCTTGGACGACTTGCGCCTGTTTACGACCGTAATCTTCTAATAAACTATTAACTTGTGGAGATTCCTGATTTTCGGTTGCTGCTAAATAGTCTAAAACGGCCGTTGCTGTTGCTGGATTGGTTGCGAGTGGAATTTGATAGACATCACAAAGCCTACCCAGGGCTTCTATATCAGCATGATGAGGATGTGCTGACAACGGATCACGAAAGAAAATGATGCCCTTAATATTGTCCGTGGAAATCATCTGGCCGATCGCTTGATCCCCACCAAAGGGGCCTGACTTTACTTTCTTTGATAATACAATTTTGGCTTCTTTGTACAATAATTCACCAGTGGTGCCAGTGGCTATCAGCGGAAATTTATTTATTTTCTTTAGATTTGATTGAACGAAATCGACTAAAGAACTTTTCATTTCATTATGCGCTACTAAAGCAAGATGCTTTGTTTTATCTTTGCTGAAAAATATTTCGTTGGCTGTTGAATGATTTTTATATAGTGCTTCAAATATAAATTTGCATTTCAGGGCGAGCTTCGAATCCTGACGGAGTAGCGCCTCATACCCTGCAAGATCAAATTGTAAAACGGCTGTCGGTTCTACGGCAATAGCGTCAGCAGTCCTTTTTCCTTGATCTGAAAACATGCCTTCACCGAAAATTTCTCCCTGATTTAATCGTGCCATCAGGTGATTGTTAAGATGGATATCCACCTTTCCATCAATGAGAAACATTAGAGAAGTGGCAGGTTCTCCCGCTTTAAGAATAATCGCATCTGCATCATAATTACGCAGTGGCATTACATCGATTAACTGGAGGATTTCATAATCCGTTAATTGCCCTGCTCATGGAGATTTTTCTTTGAGGATATCAATTAAATCCTTGCGTTTATTGTCCATTTTATTTCTTTCAAGGTCGAGTTAGACTAACTGAAAATTTCAACAGTTCGGTCTGTCTCGAACAAACACCAATGTTTTTCTGTCTTCGATTCTACAGCAAAAAATGAATTTATCTGGCCCTGCACAAAGGCAAGACTGCAATCGCGGTAGTCCGAATCAATAAAGAATCCAAAAACTCCTATCAAAAGAAAAACCCCGGCCTTCGCGGGAAGAACTCTGAACCAAGGTTTGGGTCCATGCATTTCAATCATGGCATCGGTCTCCTGATGTGCTCCTCGATGATACGGCGTTGCGCCACCTGCCGGATTTCCTCTTGCGGG
>JAAZXX010000028.1:1592-14811 GCA_014239995.1 Verrucomicrobiia bacterium | reverse complement strand
TTTTGCAAGTAAATGTAATTACCTAAAATGAATATTCTTGACAGGTTCTTGGCAAAGATCATCCAGATGTAGCCAAGCAAACCAAAGACCACGCCAGAAATACCCAGAAAAAGCGGGCCACTGACATAATACTGGGCCAGATTGGAAAAGGATGCGGTTGCCAATACGATGGTCAGCATCTTTTTCCATCCCTGCCGGTATTCAATGATTGTCCCTAAAATACGCATCCACATGAGGTTGAAAAAGATATGGAAAATATCCCCATGCATGAAGATGGGGGTGATCAATCTCCAGATTTCCCCTCGACGTATCTCTGGGAGTCCGATGGAACCCCCTGCAGCCTTAAAATTTGAAATACTTAGTTTTTGGAAGATGGCCACCTCAAAATCCAGTTTCTGGAAAAGAAAAATGATCCCACAAAGGATCATCAGGATCAGGGTCAAGCGGCCGGTTGAAATATTGGGTCCTGGATTATTGAGATCTCTTCCGTCCTTGGTTCTTTCGGCATAGGCCTCCTGTTCACGGGATTCTTGTTTGCGGATCTCTTTGGCCAAGGCGGCAGCTTCTTGAAATACGAGCCCGTCAGGATTGGCCTGAAAGGCGGACAGATGCTGTTTGCCTATCTCAACTTGTTCCTCAGATAAAACCCATATTTCCCACCGGTCTCCGGTTGTGCGGTCGGCTTGATTTTTTACTCCTTGAGCATAAAGGAAATCGGTGAATTTCTGTGCGCGTTCGGCACTCTCTATGTAGCCTATCAGTCTCATTCAGTTTTATTTCTTGGAGGCAGTCAGATGGTATTCATGCATCTAATGGGGCTACTCTGGCACGTTCCCTGATTTGGAACCACGAAAAATAACTTGTTGCCTGTGACATGCACCTCACCTTTTGCATTCAAATCCGCGCTTGGACGACTTTGTTTTTCCAGTTCTTCCAGCTATGAAAATCGACAAAAACGGCCAGGTCACCACCTGATCCACGGCTACAATTCATTTGATGAGCACGTGTTTCATCACTTGCCCATTCTTCGGTTCCTTCAAGTATCCTGGTAATGTTTTTTAGCGGTTGAAATTCTCTCAAACCAATACCTTCGGCACTATTGGAATCAATCCCCTGTTCATCAAGGAAGCAACGGATCCTGAGCAGGGTTTGGAAGCGTGATCACCAACCTGAAAAAGGCCTTCTTCGCAACTCCATTGTCCCAGCTCAGTTCTCTCATACCCGCATACCCATGGGAGCCCTGACCTGCTTGTGAGATGGGCAAAATCTGCCAATCGGTTTCAGGGTGCAATGTCGGTGTGGTTTCAATGTTCCAGCTGAGGTCCGGGTGACGGACCTCAGGTAGCCGTAGCTTGTGGCTGTTCGTATCGAGCTGAAGACGCCAACGATCGAGTTTCCATGTGGGATCCGTTCCCATGTAAAACTCTGCGAGGTTTGACCAACCGTCCCCGTCTTTATCCCATGATGGTCGGTTTTCCTGGATGTTTTCATCTCCCAAAGCCTCCCGACTCCAGCGCTTGTAGCTTTTCAGTGGCAAGGACTCAACGATCCATCGACCCATGAGTTCCACTCCCCTTGGATCCAGTACATGGCTTCCAACGGGCGGCATCCTTCGAGTTCCTTTCGTGGTGATCCGTTGATAAAGAACCGATCCTTCAAGGTTTCCAGGACGGACAAGTTTTTGCAAAGGATCGCCTTGATCGCGCATCAGGTGACCGTCAATCAGACCGGACTCGAGAACGGGAGTCGCATACCTGGCATCCCATCGCCCGAGGGCTTCCCCATCAGGTCGATGGCATGCGGCACAATTACTTGCAAGGTATGATTTGACCCGCCTGGTAAGGCTGACTGTGCTGTCATCCAGGGCAGCCATGGCTGGCAGTCCGTGTGGCGCTTCGATTGGTTTTTGAAAATAACCAGCTTCCTGCATCCTCAGGAGCTGTGATCGCGCTTGTCCGTCTTTTTTTACAAGGCGATTCAGTTGTGCCGTGTGGAATCCAAGCGCCATGCCCGACGGCTTGTTGTGGCAGGCCAGGCATTCGCTTCGGCTTGGGTAGCGCCAGACCTGTTCTATGGTTTGACCGTTTTCCTGGATAGCAAAGGTTTCCTCCATGCCTGCTTCATCGACGAGATAAGCATTTTCCTGGGCATTATCCCAGCGGTAGGTCAGGCCGTAAATGCCATCCTCATGGCGCACCAGGAATCGCGTTTCCAGTCGACGCGTGGATGCAGGATCACCACGCACCAGTTCCAGTCCGAAGTGTTTGATCCATATCATGCCTTGGGGAAACAACCAGCTGTCGTTTGCGCGGAACTGAATACGATCTGCCTGATCCGGTAGGTAAAACCACCGCTGCTTGATGGCATGATCGGACCAGAAAGGGGTGTTGATTTCATAAGGCTCAATGCCCTGGTTGGGGGTCAATGTGTGCAGATCCTGGAAAGCCCCTGTATCGGCAAGCGTGGCAGGCAGTGGTTTGTCTGGTTCCTGCCCGTCCTGGACGAGTCGCAGGAGGCGTCCCGAGCTGTGGTTTGCCAGGAGAATATCCCCCTGCCTTGGATCAATGCCCATGGCAGAAATTCCCGTTTTTCTTGCCAGGTTCCACCACGCGGTCTTTTCATTTCCATCATGTCGCATGGCCCAGATATTACCGCTGATGTAATCGGCAAAAATATAGGCACCATATAATTGTGAAAAATTTTGCCCCCTGTAGACCAGACCGCCAGTGATGGATTTACCCTGTTCCGGACCCAAGCCACGGCCATACTGCAACACGGGTGCAATCGACTCGAAACCTTCTGGTGTTTTGGAATGATTAGGTCCCGGGCCTGTTCCCTCCCGGAAATTCCAACCATAGTTTCCCCCCTTGACAATGATGTTGACCTCCTCCCAGCGCCCCTGTCCGACATCCCCTGCATAGAGTAATCCCGTGACGGGATCGAAGCCCATGCGCCATGGATTCCTCAAACCAACGGCCCAGAACTCTGTTCGAACCTTCGAGTGATGGACGGGCTTTCCTGTGAATGATTGGATGCCAACAAAAGGGTTATCCGGTGGAATCGCGTAGTGCGTAGATGCTGCCGGGTGGGGATTTGGCGGCAGGCTTCCGCTCCTTTTATCCACATCGATGCGCAGGATCCCAGCGAAGAAGTCCTTGTCGATACGTTGGCTGTTCCTGAGGGTATCATTTGCGGCACCCTCATCCCCGAGCGCCACGTAAAGATAACCATCCGGTCCGAAATGCAGATCTCCACCATTGTGGTTACCTGCGTCATCTGCTTGGTTGATCAGGATCACCTCCGACTGGGGCATCGCTACCCCGGGATGGTTCGGATCCACCTGGAAACGTGCCAGTCGATTGGGTGCACCGTTGCCCTTGGCCGTATAAAAAACATACAAAAAGCCGTTGGCCTTGAAGTTTGGATGGAATGCCAGTCCCAGGAGTCCGCGTTCCCCCCCCGAGCGTACGCGATCGGTGATATCCAGAAATGTGCTGCGCTCAGGACTTTCTCCGAGGGTCAAAGTTCTGATGCGTCCCACTTTTTCGACGACAAACAGTGCATCCGTTTGCCCGGGTAGATGAGCCAATGCCACTGGGTTGGAGAATCGTGTGCCGGGGAAAGCTTCCACCAGTTCAAAAGCCGTAGAAGGCGGATGCTTTGGGAAGCGCATGGGATCCTTTTCTTCCTGCTGAGCTTCTGAAACGATTAAATTCCACGCAATGGCTTGTACTGCAGCAGGCACGCGCAGGGAGGACCACAGGGATTTACTGGGCATGACAGTCCACATGATTGTACACTGCCAGCAGCTGCCAACATTGTCAAAGACCGCGCATTGCCGCACTCGATGTGTCTGCCTCGGGAGGCAAAATGCATCGACTGGCCGTGTTCAAGCAATGTTGACGATTGGCATGTTTATCTCAGGCCTGATACAGCCCGGTGAGGGCATGTCATGGTAGGATTTTCTCTCCCTGTCCCACTAAGGCATGTTGACGCCATCAGGAAGAAACGTCACGTCTCGATCGTTGGAAAGCTTTGCACCGGGTGTGGAGCGCCCAGCTTCAACGTGTGCTGCCAGTAGCCTCAGCAGGTGTTGCACCTTCTCTGGTTTGGTACCGGCGAGGTTGTGAGTTTCAGCAGGGTCATTTCCCAGGAAATAAAGCTGAAGAGGCTCCAGACCTTGTTGCTTGGCTTCTTTTTCCCGTGGGGCACTCCATCCGCCGCTGCCTGAGGACAGACACAATTTCCACGCTCCCTCGCGGATTGCAAACGAGCCTCCGATGGAATGGCTGATCAGCGATGTTCTTCCTGAGGATTCCTTTCCCTGAAACAAAGGCAGCAGACTGTAACCGTCCTCGCCACCCTTGGATTGGCGGTCTTGCCCCGTGATGGCTTCAAGGGTGGTGTAGATGTCCGTGTGGCAGATCAGGGCGTCCGTCTGACGTCCTTGTTCAATGTGGCCGGGCCACCGTGCGATCAGTGGGACACGATGGCCCCCCTCATAGATGTCAGCCTTGTGTCCACGGTAGATGGCGCTCGGATGATGCCCATGTTCCCCGAGTAGTTCAAAATTAGCCTGAGGAGAACACCCATTGTCACTGGTGAAGATGACCAGTGTATCCCTGTCGAGCCCCGTTTCCTTGACTGCCTCCAGAAGTTCCCCTACGTGATGATCCGTCTGCATCACGAAGTCAGCGTAGGGATTGATGCCGCTGGCCTCCTTGAATGGTGGCACCGGCACGATGGGTGTATGTGGTGCCGGCAGTGCGAGGTAAAGAAAGAAAGGTTGTCCTTTTCTGGCTTTTGCTGCGCTTTCCCTGACAGTGGTCATTGCCTGGGTGAAAAGGTGTGGCAGCACTTCGTCAATATGGAAATCAGAACCGATGGGCCCCTTGCGATACCAGCCGTAGCGATCCTGTTTCGATGTGACACCTTCAACGCGGTCAGGTTGCGCCGTGATGCGCCCGGTATCCACCCAGACGTAAGGTGGCATGTCGAGGGATCCGCAGTGCCCGTAGTAACGGTCAAATCCATTGATGTCCGGCCCATTGAGAACCGGCTTGGTAAAGTCGATTTCCTTGCCGTCAGGTTTGTTCCAATCCCAACCAAGGTGCCATTTTCCGATCATGGAGGTGTGATAGCCCGCCTTGCGCATCAGGTGCCCAAGGGTCGGGCGATCTGCCGGGATGAGGTGATTACTGGTGCCACTGAGTACGCCCCGTGCCAGGCGTGACCGCCAGTTATATCGCCCGGTCAGGAGGCCGTAGCGTGTTGGGGTGCACACGGAGCTCGTACTATGAGCATCGGTGAAGGTCAGGCCTTCATTGGCCATGCGCTGCAAATGAGGTGTCTTGATCTTGCATCCGGGGTTGGTCGGGGAAATATCCCCGATCCCGAGATCATCTGCCATGATCAGAATGATGTTGGGATGTTGGTCTGCCTGCACACCTCCCGGCGTGCATCCCAGATATGCCAGCATGCTGGCGATCAAAAGTCGGATGACTGCTGTAGGGTGCTTTGTCTGCGAAACTGAATGCATCATGTTCTTGAGTTGAGTGTGGATTTAATGGACCGTAGTCTTTTCCATCACACAGGTCAAAGTGAATACGTTGCAAATTCAGCCACACAGGAACCATGACAAAGGGTTTCATTGATTGTTTCCGGATTTCATTGTGTGCCACCTTCACGCACGTGCCCAAACATCGATGGGTGTGCGGCCTGGATTGGTTGCTGCGAGGAAAGGTCCTGGTGGGGTTGTAAGGGAAGTGTCAGGCTCTGGTCGCGCGAAGATTTCTTCAAATTGGCAGATGGAACCTGCGGTGTATTTCACATGGCCAGATGCTTCCGGGGCATGAAAAGCCCATCTTAAAACTAGACGTACCATCCCGACGGGTGCGATGCTGTTTTGATGAAGATAAGCATCAAATGGTCTGTGCCTCTGATGTCGGCTTTTCTGTCCTGGTCTTGGGCGCTTGTCGCTAACGCCAATACGGATCGACCCAATATTATCCTGATCATGGCTGATGATCTAGGCTATGAGTGCCTGGGTAGCAATGGGAGCACTTCCTACAGGACCCCCCAGCTGGATGCCCTGGCCCGCAAGGGTGTCCGGTTCACTCACTGTTATTCACAGCCGCTCTGTACGCCATCGCGTGTCCAGATCATGACGGGTCGTTACAACCATGCCAACTACCAGTATTTTGGATACCTCGCTCCACAGGAATTCACCTTTGGTAATCTTGCGAGGCAGGCCGGATATGCCACCTGTATTGCCGGGAAATGGCAATTGAACGGCCTGACATACAAGCTGGACCGGCATCAGGATGCGACCCGTCCACGAGATGCGGGTTTTGACGCGTATTGCCTCTGGCAGTTAACTCAACCCAGGTCCAAGGGTGAACGTTATGCCAAGCCGCTGATTGAGCAGAATGGTCGCCTGCTTGACACCACGCTGGATGATTATGGGCCGGATGTTTTTACGGATTTCATCCTTGATTTCATGGAACGAAACCGTAAGGAACCGTTCTTTGTCTACTACCCCATGGTGCTTACGCATGACCCTTTTGTCCCAACCCCGCACAGCGCGGAATGGTCTGGCCAGCGAAACAAGAAGAACAACAGGTTCTTTGGGGACATGGTCCACTACATGGATCATCTGGTGGGCAGGATTCACCACAAGCTGGAGGAACTTCAACTGAGCGAGAAGACCATCTTACTTTTTACCGGTGACAATGGGACCCATCGTTCCATCCGTTCCAAAACACAAACCGGTAGCATTCTTGGAGGTAAGGGTACGACCCCGAATGCCGGAACCCATGTCCCGCTGCTTGCCTACTGGAAAGGGGTGACACCTGAGGGGGGAGTCTGTCGTGACCTCGTTGATTTCTCGGACATGTTCCCAACCTTTTCCGAGGCCATGGGCTCGGTGCATCCACGCCCAGAAATCGTGGAAGGCCGCAGTTTTCTAGCCCAGTTAAAGGGGGAACGAGGGAATCCGCGGTCATGGGTTTATTGCTACTACGATCCGTTATGGGGCAGGCTTGCCGAATATAAAAACCAGTTTGTCCGGGATCGACGTTTTAAGCTTTACCAGGACGGGCGCTTATTTGACATACCCGAGGATGCCTTGGAAAAACGGCCCATTGATCCCGGTAAGGAATCCCTGGAGGCGAAAACTGCGCGTCATCGACTGAATACCTTTTTGGGTGAGATGCCGGAGTGGACTCCGAAACCGCCCAACAAAGTGCCTTGAACCCTGATGAGTGAGAGAAAGAATCCATGAACCGTTTCCAAATGACACCTCGAAGGCGTTTCCTTAAAATGACCGGGGCAACGACACTTACCCTTGCAACAGGCCTTCGGGCTGCCTCGATCTCCGGGGAACCTCTTCGCATCGGCCTCATCAGCGATGTGCATTACGCGGATCTCGATATTGCAGGGACACGGCACTACCGCGACTCCATTTCAAAGGTTCGGCAGGCCGTGGAAGTCTTCAATCGATCGGAACTTGATCTGGTGGTTTGTCTTGGCGACATGATTGATTCCGGCAAGACCGTTGCAGTCGAATACGCCCATCTCGAGACCATATTCAAGGAGTTTCAGGCTCTGAAGGCCGAATGTCGGTTCGTTTTGGGCAATCATTGTGTCTGGAGCCTGAACAAGTCTGAGTTTCTGAGGGGGGTGCAACAGAAGCGATCCTACGATTCCATGACAATCAAGGGCATGCGCATCATTATGCTGGACGCGTGTTTTCGCCAAGACGGGGAAGCCTACGGCCGACAGAACTATCGTTGGACCGATACCGATATTCCAAAGGAGGAACAATCCTGGTTGAAATCTGTGCTTGCGCTTGACCCGCGTCCCACCCTGGTCTTCGTGCACCAGCGTCTGGATGTATCAGGCAATTATGGCGTCCACAGTGCCCCGGCAGTCAGGGCAATTCTCGAGGCATCCGGTCAGGTGGTCGCCGTGTTCCAGGGTCATAATCACGTGAATGATCATCGGGTCATCAATCATATCCACTATGTGACCATGAATGCAGTGATCGAGGGTCCTGCCCCAGCCAACAATGCCTTTGCCGTGATGGAGTATGCAGCTGCCAGCGGGGCGATCCGCATTGATGGGTGGCATGATCAGTCGGATTATTCCCTCTAACATTCAATCCCTTGTCGTTTGTTCCGCTCATTCTTGCCAAAACGTTCTGCATCGCATACGTGAATATGACCCCATGGATCCTGGGTTTCAGAATCTGTTCGCCTGATTTATTCTCTGCTGATATCTGAAAACGTGTTGGATCAGCGAGGTTACAACTTAGTTGATACTTGATTTTATGGTGGTTTTAAGGATTGATGATCACCATGAAACGTATCCCCATCTCCAAATTGCTTGGTGCTTCAGTTCTGGGCAGGCTGGCGATTTTTTCGATACTTCTCCTTGTCGCTCCTCCGTGCGGAGCCGTCAATCACTCAGTATACATTGGCACCTACACCGGTGGGCAAAGCAAGGGGATCTATGTGTTTGAATTCGATGCTATTTCGGGAACAGTCCTTTCCGATGTCCGTTTGGCGGGCGAGTCCGTCAATCCATCCTTTCTCGCACTCCATCCTTCCGAGCCGGTTCTATACGCGGTCAATGAAACAGGGGAATTTCAAGGTCATCCTTCGGGTGCGGTCAGCGCCTTTCGAATTCAACCGGATGCCAGCCTGAATTTGATCAATCAGCAACCCACTCGCGGTAAGGCACCCTGCCACATTTCCATCGATGCCACGGGTGGCGTTGCCATGGTGGCAAACTATACCAGTGGCACGGTGGCTGTGTTGCCTATCGAGCATGGAGGAGGTCTGGGATTGACGGTGGATCTCGTGGAACACCTTGGCTCGAGTGTCGATCCTCAACGCCAGGGGGCTCCCCATGGCCATTGGATTAATCTGGATTTCAATAATCGTTTTGCAGTTGCCGCCGATCTTGGTGTCGACAAGGTTTTTGTCTACCCCTTTGATGCTGAGAACAAACGTTTTAACCTCTACAAGGCCACTTCGGTGTCCTTAAAGCCGGGTGCCGGCCCGCGACATTTTGCCTTTCATCCCAATAACCGCTTTGGCTATGTCATCAACGAATTGAACAGCACTGTGACTGCCTTCACATATCATGCCAGCCGGGGCGAACTTGAGGAAATTCAGACCATTTCGACACTGCCCGTGGGATTCGAGGGGGGTAACTCGACGGCGGAGCTGTTCATGCACCCGTCTGGCAAGTTTTTATACGGCTCCAATCGCGGACATCACAGTATTGTGGTCTACAGCGTGCATCCTCAAACGGGTCGATTGACATGGGTAGAAAACGAGTCTACCCAGGGGCAAACTCCGAGAAGTTTCGGGATCGATCCCTCCGGTCATTTTCTTTTGGCCGCCAATCAGGCGAGTCATAGCGTAGTTTGCCTTGCGATTGATCCCGAATCGGGCGCATTGGAGCCAACCCAGACGCGTGTCGAAGTCCCCACGCCCGTCTGTGTGGTGTTTCGATGATATCAATCTGTCTTGCGAGCACCTGCTGACTAGCTCTGGCTTTTTCTGAATGCGTTCAATACATCGGATGAAACCAGGCGAAAGAACCCTCTGGATGGCATCGAATTTGCTTTCAGCTCTCCTGTCATGACACCTTTTCACCATGCCTCCAGCAAAGAGGTCAGAACCCGTTCCTTGCTCCTGTCGTTTCGGCGCGCTGCGACACACCATTGGTATGTTCTGTCCTTTTTCTCCATTGCGATGGCGACCTCTCTCAGTGCGCAACTGGTAATCAGCGAGTTGATGTATCATCCAGCAGGCACATCCGTCAAAGAAGGGCCGGAGTCCCTGGAGTACATCGAGCTATACAATCCTGGGTCTGAGACGCTGGTTCTGGACCATTTCCGGTTTGTAAGGGGTATTGATTATCGGTTTCCGGAGGGGACGCGCTTGAGGCCTCAGGCTTACCTCGTGATTGCCGCTGACTCGGCAGCCGTGATGGCACATCATGGTATCCGCAACGTGATCGGTAATTACGATGGACAGCTGAGTAACACGGGTGAAGTTATCAGGGTTGAGGATGTCTTTGGCGACACGGTCCTGAGCTTCCGCTATGGAACTACCGGTGCCTGGCCGCCCTCTGCAGATGGAGCGGGTCATTCGCTTGTTTTCAACCATCCGGAACGTGACAACGATTCACCCGCCAACTGGGGATCGAGCCTTTTTTTGAATGGTTCCCCCGGGATCGGGGAGCCATCCATGGAGGATGATGACCTGGATCGTTACCTGGTACAGAAGGGCACCTCCGGATATTATTTCAAGGGGCGACGGGAACCGAGTGGTGGAACCACGGAATGGACCAAGCCAGGATTCAAGATGAATGCATCCTGGATCGAGGGAAGGACGGGGTATGGTTATAGCAACAACAACGCCGAGACCGCCCATCTCTCCACAACACTCAGCGATATGCGGGCATCTTATGTTGCCCTTTATGCACGTATTCCTTTTCAGCTTACCACCTCGGACCTTGAGCACCTGAATGCCATGGTTCTTGTGATGCATTATGATGACAGTTTCGTGGTTTATTTGAATGGCGTGCGGGTGGGTTCGGAGGGGGTTGATGGGAATCCTCCGGCGTTTGATCAGACATCCAATGCCGCCTCGGATTATGACCCGGTGACACTCGACCTGACGTCGCACAAGAAACTCCTGAATGATGGGGAAAATTGGCTGGCCATCCAGGGCCATAACGCAGGCTTGGGTGTCAGTTCGGATTTCGTGATGGGGCCGGAACTCAGGCTCACTGTCGATCCGAAACCAACGATCGAGGAAGCTCAACGTCGTATTGTTTTCAACGAGATTTTTACCAATGGTACCCAGCAATCGGATTTCGTTGAACTTTACAATCCCTCGGGGGATCCCGTGGACATTGGAGGCATGTGGCTTTCCGACAGTTCGGATGATTTAATGCTCTACCAGATTCCAGGAACAGCAATCGTGCCGCCCGAAGGCTTTCTGGTCATGGAAATCCTCAAGGAGACAAACGGTTTTGCTTTGAGTTCCGAGGGGGAATCACTTTTTCTAACTACGGAAGATGGAACATTTATCGCAAGTTCCCAAGGTTTTGGCCCGATGCATCCGGATATGTCGGTGGCAAGATTCCCGGATGGACATCCCCAATGGTTCTATCAGCGAGTGGCTTCCCCGGGTAACGCCAACCAGCGGCATCGCACCGGTCCCGTTATGCTCAATGAAGTGATGTATCATCCACTCCTTGATGAAGCGGCCGAGTACATTGAACTCAGGAACACGTCGTTGAATGAAATTTCCATAGGCAAGTGGAAAATATCCGGCGTTGATTTTCAGTTTTCGGCTTCAGCGAGTATGGCGGGAGAATCATTTGCACTCGTCGCGGGCAATCGCGAAGCAGTGGTCGAAACGTTTAATCTTTCTGAGGGCAGCATCGGGGGGGTATTTGCGGGACGTCTTTCAAACGGCGGAGAGCCGGTTGGCCTGTTGGATGCCTATGATGTTGCCGTGGATTGGGTGGAACTGGAGGACAGCGCTCCTTGGCCCGTGACGGCTGATGGCCTCGGGTCCTCGGTGGAACGGGCCTGTTGGGATGATCGTATCAACGTTGCCAATCAATGGCTGGGGTCTCCCATGGCGAACCCAACGCCCGGGGTGCCCAACACATTCTCAGAATGTCCACCCGACACCCAGGAAGGGGTTGTGATCAGCGAGTTTCTTTACCACGCAGCTTCCCAGAAAGAAGACGATCAAGCACTTGAATTCATCAAGCTTCAAAATACCAGTCATCTGTCTGTGGACCTGACCGGGTGGATCATCTCCGGAAGTGTTTTCTTTGCGTTTCCTGAGCAGACAATGCTTCAGCCTGGAAAACATTTAACGGTTGCTGGGGTGCCCGGACGACTCGAGTCCATGCACGCCTTCGGCCAATCGCTCATGGAAGAACCGTTTCAGGGGGATTTGCCCAACGGTGGTGGTGAAATTGTCTTGATCGGAAATGATGGACGACTTGTCGACCAGGTTGCTTACGATGATGATTTCCCATGGCCTTCCCTGGCAGACGGCTTTGCAGGTGATCCGGTCATGGGTTTTTCCCTCCTTCGTGCCTGTGACCTCTCTGCTGGCGATGCTCCCTCCAATTGGCTGGCAAATCAAAACCCCTCACCCCATCTTTCCAATGACAGCTGGACCTGTCATCTGCTTGAAGGACCTTTGGAGGTTCGGACACAGCCTGGGATCATCACTCCCGATATGGCTCCTGTCATCGTTGCAAAATGGGAAGTGAACGCCAGGTTGGACGATATTCAGGCCGTTTTCGTGGAATATTTTGCCGATGACCACGAGTCCGTCAATGAGCCCTTAACTCAAGTGCTCATGCGTCCCATGGTGGATAGCGCAGGGGCTGAGCATCGCGATCAATGGAGTGCCTCCATGCCGACTGCCCCAGCCAACACCGTCATACGTTACCGGATAAAACTTCAAACAAGGACGGGCCCGGTATTCGTAAGTCCAGCACCGCACCGGGATGCCATGCACTGGCATGCGTATTTCGTGGATCCACAGGTTTCCACGCAAAAACCCAACCAGTACCACATGTTCATTGCATCGAAGGACTGGAAAAAACTGCATGCATGGACCTCGCCCGGTCGTGTATCCGGTGGTAAACCCAACCCCAACTGGAACAATGAAATACCTGCCACCTTTATCTCCAGGGGGCAGGTATATGATGTCACCGTCCGCCATCAGGGCAGTCGGTGGAATCGCAAGGGAGGCCAGACCCGTTCATTCGATTGTCCCTCGCACCTGAACGGGCAGGCCCAGGTGCGCAGTTGGAGGATTCGATTTCCGTCCTATCGCAACTGGGACGATATCGACACGCTGATCCTGCAAAAACAGTCGGGATGGCCCCAGCGTGTTTCCTTCAAGATGTTTGAAGTGGCAGGAGTGCCAGCGCCACATACATCCTGGGCGGATTTGCGCATCAATGGATGCAGTTTCAATGGGGATGCCTTCCAGATCGAGCGACCTGGGCGTGACCTTGTGGATCGATGGTTTGAGCAAGTCGGTGATTTGTTCAAGTCCCAGGGATACACGGGCGATGAGGGGCCATGGAGCTGGGGTGATGGCAGGTTGATTCGTGGGACACGCAATGGATTCAACGAGACAGACCGCTATGAGTACACCTA
>JAAZXX010000028.1:0-1582 GCA_014239995.1 Verrucomicrobiia bacterium | reverse complement strand
GGGGGCAAGCCGGATCGTGTTGAGCCGATGATCGAGGGGCTGCACCAGGCGCGCAAGGCAGGTAAGGAAACCCTGCGAGCATGGCTCGAGGAACATTTCGACGTCACCCGCACGCTGCAGTACATATGCACGATTAACTACGTGGGTACATTTGATGACATGTTTCAAAACCATTACCTTTACCGCAGCGGCGATGATGGCAAATGGTGTATGTTTCCATGGGACATGGACAACACGCTCGGGGGATCCTTTGGCGAGTGGAATGCCAATCCATTTCGCGGCGCCGAGGAACGACGTATTGGAAAAATCGGTAATCGAGCTGGATGGTGGAATCGGATCAAAGATGCCTTTTTTATCGCATACGAGCAGGAATTCCTTGCCATCTTTCATCAACTGAACAACACCGTCCATGCTCCTCAAAATATGATGCCCCTTATCGAGAATATCGCTGTTGAGGGTGGTTATCAAAGTCGTGTGGCCGGCCTGATGAATCACCTGCAACGCCGCCATGACTACCTCAATGCATTTATTGAGCCAAGACTGGGTGCTCCCTCACTTGATGTTGATTTCGCTGGTGCCAACCTGATCCTGGAATGGGAGGAAGGGCGGACAGATTATGATCTGGAATTTTCCACGACATTGAGTGGCCCATGGAAGCCCATGGCTGAGGGACGGAGCATTCGGAAACTTACGGACACCTCCTACATGCTTCTACCGGTCGAAGCCAAGGCCTTTTTTCGACTCAGCAGGTAGGTATTGTGCGGAGTTGCCAAGTTATGCTTTTCTTGTAGCGGGTGATCGTGACATGGTTTCAGGTATGAAACCGTGTGTCACTATTTCAATGGTCAAGGAGGCCTCCGGCGGGCCCTTCGTTTACTGGCATGATCCGCTGGGCAATGCAGAGAGGGCCAAATCGCTTGGTTTTCCTTCGGTTGAAATATTTCCACCGAACGCGGATGCCCTCAAACCAACTGTCTTTCCTGACATTCCAGGGGAACTGGGACTTCAAATTGCCGCGGTGGGTTCCGGGGGCGGGTGGGTGCGCCACCAATGGCACCTGACACATCCATCTGCTGCGACTCGGCAGAAGGCAAGGGATTTTATCACCGCTTTGCTGGATGCTGCCGCCCGGTTTGGTGCCCCGGTGATCATTGGATCCATGCAGGGTCGCCACGGGGGTGATGTGACAAAGCAGCAGGCCCTGGACTGGCTGGGTGAGGCTCTTCTCGCCTTGGGAGAGCATGCCAGGGCACTGGGTACCTGCGTTTATTATGAGCCGTTGAATCGCTATGAGAGCAACCTGCTCAATACGGCAGTTGAAACGGTTGCTTATCTCGAAAGCCTGAACCCTCCGTGTGTCAAGGTGCTGGCTGATTTGTTCCACATGCACATCGAGGAAGCATCCACCGCGGAGGGTATGCTCACCTATGGTCACTGGTTAGGTCATGTGCATCTGGTGGATAACCATCGTCAACCTGCAGGAAGTGGTCAGATGGACTTTGGCAAAATTGCAGCTGCCCTGAAGCAAACGGGTTTTAACGGACATCTTTCAGCCGAGGCTTTTCCTCTTCCTGATTCGCAC
>JAAZXX010000289.1 GCA_014239995.1 Verrucomicrobiia bacterium | reverse complement strand
CAGTTCCGCAAAGGGTGACCCGGTAGGTTCTGGAAACGTTCCAGCGTTGTTTACGAGAACGTCCACACAGGAGATCCTGGCAGCCATCTTGTTAAACGCGTTCCGAATTGACATGGGCTGGGTCACATCCATTTCTAAGGCAGTATCTGACATGAGCTGGGTGTCTTTCGGTGTGGCTTGGTCACGACGGCATTCAATGACGTTCCATCCTGACGCTCGACCCGAAACCGCCAGCGCCGCGCCGATGCCTCGTCCGGTTCCCGTTATCACCACATTCATTGTTGCGCATGCACCCATGCGCAACATACAAGCACACTTTCGGGTTTTCCTCGTACTCAAAAAAAGGGTGATGCCTCTTGGCATCACCCTTTCAAAGGTTAGATGGATTCTCTCCTCATGACTTTGGCAGGATCACTGCATCGATCACGTGGATCACTCCATTGCTGGCGACCACGTCAGTCTTGACGACCTTAGCATTGTCCACCTTGACTCCTTTGTCACTGACGGTGATGCTCACCTTGCTGCCGTTTGCGGTCTTGACCATGGATGTTTTGACATCCTTGGCCATTACCTTGCCTGGAACTACGTGGTAGGTCAGGATCTTAGCCAACTTTTTCTTATTCTCCGGTTTCAAAAGCGAAGCGATGGTTCCTTCTGGCAGTTTCGCGAACGCTGCGTCTGTTGGTGCAAAGACTGTGAAAGGGCCTTTGCCCTTGAGCGTTTCCACGAGTCCAGCTGCCTTCACTGCCGCCACCAAGGTTTTGAAGGCCCCGGCCTTGACAGCTGTGTCCACGATATCCTTGCCCGGTGTCGTATTACCAGCATTCAAGTTTGTGGTGGCCAGAGCGATACAGACGGAGCCAATGATCGATAATTTATTAAACATAGAATTTCCTGAGTTAAGTTTTTTTGGTTTGTTTTTTTCTAGCAACACAACCAAAATGCCTTATGTCTAAGAATTGTCAAATAATTGTCTCAATAAAGTTTAAACCCATGATTGGAATGTGTAACCTCTTGGAAACAAGTGGTTAAAACGTTTAGAATCTGCGGTTTGAATCGCCTTGATGAAGCATGAATCGAATGGTTGTGGCTCTTCCCTGCCGGTGCTTTACCAAGCAATTCCGTGATCCTCGCTATGGTTGCTCACCCCTCCCCAAAGTGTCGTGTGGGTGTGGTCCAGAAAAATAGCTGTGATGGGACCTGATGTCTTTGCGTCAAAGTGGAGTCTGTAGCCCATGCCCTCAAGTTCTCGTCTTACCCAGGGGGGAACATCATGGTGGAGCGTGAGTTTTCCCGGTTCATAGGCGTGTGTCCCGAAGGACGCCATCATCTGATAACTGGTGATGTTAGGGGCTTCACAGGCCTCCTGTACACTCATTCCAAAGTCCAGCATGTTGACCAGAAATTGAACCAGGTTCTGTTCCTGCGTATCGCCTCCCTGGACTCCACATGCAAGCAAAGGTTCCTTGTCCTTCAACACAATGGTGGGTGTGAGGGTGGCTCGTGGGCGTTTACCTGGTTCGAGCACATTGTAAGGTCCATCCTCAGGGCGCAGTACAAAGCTCTGGAGTCTCTGGCTCATACCCACTCCTGTCTTTCCGGCAATACATGCAGGAATCCAGGCCCCGCTGGGAGTGATGGAAACCAGCCAACCCTCCTTATCCGCTGTTTGAATGGTGGTGGTTCCGGCTCGAAAATCCTGATGATATTTCTTTGAATGAAATGCGGTCTTTTTTTCAGGTCCTGTCAACCTTTCACGGTGCCACTGTTTCAGAGCCTTCCGGAAAGGGTGGGGGCTATCATCAAAGGCATAGGGATCCCCGGGCATGACGAGGGGATCGTTGTGAAACGGATTGACTTGGCGAAGTCGATGCATGGCGTAGGGTTTGGATAGCAATGTTTCCAAGGGTTCCCTGGGTGGATAATAGGGATCTCCGTAATAGAAGTCCCGGTCGGCAAAGGCAAGATTCATGACCTGGTAAAGGGTGTGGATGTAGCGGCTGGTGTTCAGTCCCATGCCTCGAAGATTGAGAGGCTCCAACATATTCAGGATCTGAAGCATGGCAGGTCCCTGGGTCCATGTATTTAACTTATAAACCTCCACCTCGTGGTAAGAACTCATGACAGGCTTTTCAAGGTAAACCTGCCAGTTCGCCAGATCCGATGCGGTGATCAAGCCTCCTAGTTCCCTTGAGCCACGCACAAATTCCTCGGCGATGTCACCTCGGTAGAAACGATGATAAGCGGCCATGATGGCTTCTTTGCGGGACCTACCTCTTGCCAGGGCGCGTTTCTCCGCAAAAACCAGTTTTTCCAGCGTGGCTTTCAGGTCGTGTTGCCGAAAAATTTCGCCGGGTTGCGGTGCCTCGTAGGGCTGACCAAGGTGTGGTAGGAAGATATCCTTGGAATACTGCCATTTTTTCAGAGTATCCCGGGAGGCCTGCAGCCAGCTGGAGGTTTCTGCCTCCATCGGGTAACCTTCTGCCATTTCGATGGAGGGGCCGAGAACTGCCTCCAGGCTCATGGATCCAAATTCGGCAAGCATGACGAGCAAGCCCCCGGGCGTGCCTGGGGTGACTGCTGCCAATGGGCCTTCACCTGGGGGGAAGCGCATGCCTTTTCTCAAAAAAAAGTCGGCACTTGCCCCGCTGGGGGCGGCTCCGAGTGCGTTGATCCCAATTACCTTCTTTTGGATAGGATGGTAAATCAATGCTTGAGTTTCTCCGCCCCAGCTCAAGGAATCGTGCATGGTGCAGGAAGCAGCCAGTATTGCACAGGCTGCATCCACGGCATTTCCCTCCCGGGCAAAGAGCTGGGCCCCAGCGCTTGCCGCCAAGGGTTTTCCAGCGATGGCCATCCAATGGCGACCATGCAGCGGAGGTCTCTGGGTGTCTCCGGTCTGGGAAAGCGCACCTGTCGTGCATAAAAACACGGACAGGAACATTTTAGTAATATGATGTCCTGCTGTTGAATTGCGTTTCAGCAAGGTTCGGTGGAGTCTCCAGCACATTCACACACCCTTACACCCGGTGACTCGGCGGGCAAACAATTAGTTGGCTCCATTCTGGTCCGTGTTTCGTTTCCGCCAGCGCGCCACAAACATGCCATTGGATTTCCAGATGTGAGGCTGAATGACAAACCCATTTGTCGGCTTCCTTGATGGCAGTTCGCAAAAATCCGGAAGTGCTGGCCGTGTTCCATCCCACGACCAGGGCTCCAGCTCAGGATGTGCTTTCTCCAGGCGTCTCTGGACCCGGGTGGTCTCCTGACGTGTCATGGTACACGCCGAGTAAACAAGCTTTCCGCCAGGCTTCAGGCGGGAGGCTGCGATATCCAAAAGTGCGAATTGCAGTTCTGCCAGTTCCTTGACATCTTCCAGTGTGACGGTCCAGCGCGCATGGGGATTGCGCTGCCAGGTGCCATCAAAGGGCTTTCGAAATGGGATTTTCGATTGGCCATCCCACTGGGCCGACTGGTAATTGAAAACCCTGGCCCGGGCAGCACGGCGTTTGAGGCGTTGCAGGCGCCATGCAGCCCTATCCGTAGCCCACACACAGCCCTTCTGTTGCAGCAGGTCTGCCAGGTGCAGCATTTTACCGCCCTCACCCGCGCACATGTCCCACCAGTGTTCACCGGGTTGAACCTGGCAAAAATTCCCCACGAACTGCGATGAAAGGTCCTGGATTTCAAAATGTCCATGACGGAATGGAGCAGTGAGAAAGAGGTCATCTCTCCCAAAATAGCGGAAAGAATTACGCCAGCAGCCTTCACCTGCCGGTTGAACATCCTTCTTGAGAAGCTGTTCAACGCCTTTCCCTGCTGCCTTGGGAGCCCTCAGCCATAAGGTGACCGGTCGTTGAATCTGGCAAAGCCATTCCCGGGTGACTTTCATCGTATCGGAGCACCATTTGGGGACCACCTTGTTCAGAACTTCCGATTTGATTTTACCTGCATGGGATCGGAAATCCGCATCCAGTTCCTTGGCCACGCGAATCTGCCGGTTCAGCGTGCGTTCGGGGTCCAGGCACCCTTTCCATCGAAAGTAGGTGTAGACCCGTTCCACTACGGCAGCCTTGTGGCGCGGAAGCATCTCCTTTTCAGCGCGAAGTGCTCGTCGAAGGAGCTGGTCGGTTGGATGCTTGGCATCACTCTGCTGAATGATATCATCTGCAAGGACGGTGATGCCGTTTATTTTGCGTTTTGACATGGGTTATTTAATGGGCTTGCGCCACCAGAACATGCGTTCGAGTCCTGTTCGGTTGGGATAGGATCTCGGGATCCAGTCCTGCAATAATTCAAATTGAGGGGAAAAACGTTCAAGTACCTCTTCACGGGTTGTACCAAAGGGCGGGCCATCCTCGTCAGGTATGAGGTAGTGCACCGCTAGCAAGTATCCTCCAGGCCGGATCCATCGGCACATGGCCTCAAGGTAATGCTGACGCAGTTCGGGTTGAAGCGCGCAGTAAAAGGTGTGCTCAAACACCCAGTCGACGGGGGCTGGAGGATGATCAGTCAGGAAATTCCCGATGCGGAAGTTACAGGCATGTGGATGTGCACTTGCCCTTTCCTTTGCCATGGCAACTCCGGTAGGTGCGATGTCTATCCCGGTGGCCTGGTGACCTGCGGATGCCCAGGCAAGGACATCACTTCCCAGTCCGCATCCTGGCACACAGACTACGGCGTGTTCCAGATCGGGATGTTCCATGAGAAAATCCACCAGGCCAGGGGACGGGGCCCCCTTGTCCCAAGGGGTTTCCTTTTGTTGATAACAGGTCTCCCAATGTTCCAGTCCGCTCATCCAGGCCTCACCATCTGCATTCAACAGCAAATATCAAGCCCAATCGGTGTGGTCTGAAAAACGCATTGCAATGGAGATGCTGCCTGTACAACATGCTACCGGTACGGGGTGTAGCGTAGCATGGCTAGCGCGCCTGGATCGGGACCAGGAGGTCGGGAGTTCGAATCTCCCCGCCCCGACCATTTATCTGTGATCCTGTAGCTTCTTGATATCTGTCTTCCCTGATCACCCTAGTGATCAAGTGATTGACATCATATTGACTTCCCAAAACTTTCTTATCCATGTCACACCTCCGCTACATTTTGAGGGAACTTGAATATCAAGTTCCCTCCGTTCCCCATGGGCTGTGATTAAACTATAATTTGCATACCCGTGGCGGCATGGTAACGTCTGATTCTATCCGAAAATGAGTCTAGCTAAGCAATATCCTGGAAGATTCTGGTTCTTCATTGGACTGGGGGGCCTTGCCACCCTGTATTACCTTTTTTTTTCCTCGGGAGAGGTGATGGATCATGCAACCTTCAAGGCGGTCAGGGGAGCGATGTCGATCGATGTCAGTGAAGGCGGCAGTATCGAGGCAACACAGGCGCAGATCATCAAATCGCGTGTCGAAGGAAGGGATGGCACCACCATTCTCAAAATCATTG
>JAAZXX010000288.1 GCA_014239995.1 Verrucomicrobiia bacterium | reverse complement strand
ACCCTGCGGCGTCATCCATGCCGCCGCCATCAGCAAAAGCCCTGCCTGCCAGGCCAATCCTGATCTTGCGTGGCGCACCAACGTTGCAACAACCCGTCAACTGGCCGGCCTTGCTTCATCCATCCCCTTCTTCTTCATTTCCACAGACCTCGTGTTTGACGGACAAAAGGGGAATTATGTCGAAACGGATGTAACCAAGCCACTCAGCTTCTATGGAAAAACAAAGGCAGAAGCCGAGCAACACGTGCTGGCCAACCCACGCCATACCGTTATCCGCACCTCGCTCAACGGCGGGCAATCCCCCACAGGAGACCGAGGCTTCAATGAGGAACTGCACCACACAATCAGGTCGGGAAAAACCGCACACCTCTTCACGGATGAATTTCGCAACCCCATGCCTGCCGTGGTAACCGCACTTGCCCTGTGGGAATTATACGGCAAACAAGCTGCTGGTATCTTCCACCTGGCCGGTGCAGAAAAACTTTCCAGGTATCAAATCGGCCAACTACTGACTGAGACATGGAACGAGGGGCATCAACAGATCTGTGCAAGCACCCTCAAGGATTACAAGGGCGCCCCTCGCGCACCGGACACCTCGCTATGCTCTGAGAAGGCACAGCGCTTGCTCTCCTTTCCGCTACCTGCGTTCAGCACCTGGCTCAAGGCCCAAACTAACCATGCTTTTTAAGCAAGATAACGGCTTCCACAATCATGGACTATCGAGGACGGATCGCACCTAGCCCAACCGGCAGACTGCATCTGGGGCATGCCCGCACCTTTTGGATGGCCCAAAAACGTGCAGTATCACAGGGGGGATGCATGGTTTTCCGCATGGAGGATCTTGATTTACCTCGTTGCAGCCCGGAACATGTCCAGGGATGCCTCGAGGATTTGAAGTGGCTGGGTCTTGCATGGCAGGAGGGGCCAGACAAGGGAGGCCCATACGCTCCCTATCTTCAAAGCCATCGCACGGCGCTTTACAAAACCGCATTGACCCGCCTCGCAGAGGAAGGGCATGTCTACCGCTGCTATTGTTCGCGCAAGGACATCGAAAGAGCCGTACGGGCACCCCATGCTTCCGATGATGATCCGATCTATCCTGGAACCTGCCGAAACCTTCCGACACAATCTGGCACCTGCCCACAGTATTGCTGGCGATTCAAGGTTCCCGCTGGAGAAACGGTTCGATTTGAAGATGAACGCCTCGGTTCATGCCAATATGAAGCAGGTCGTGACTTTGGTGATTTTGTGGTGTGGCGGGCAGATGGGATACCTTCGTATCAACTGGCTGTAACGGTGGATGACCACTTGATGCGCATTACAGAGGTTGTTCGTGGAGAGGATCTTTTGGTATCCACAGCCCGCCAGCTGCTTCTTTACCACGCCCTCAGCTGGATGCCACCTTCGTATTACCACTGCCCCCTGGTCACTGATGACACCGGTCAGCGATTGGCCAAGCGTCATCGGTCACTCAGCCTTCAGGCCATGCGTATCGCAGGAGCAACACCCAAGGCTATCCGTGAAAAGTGGCGGCAAGCATTCTAATCTGATTGAGCCCATCCTGGTGGCATGGGATACCCTCTGGAAAAATCACGCTCGTGCGTGCCATCTTTACACCGTTTTTTGAAGACCTTCGTTGACCTTACCATCAGGCAGAACCCTCTTCTCGAAACCAAAATTCACTGGGTGTCCGCGCACTGTCCATGGAAAGAATGCCAAGGCTGCCTTGAAAAATCACAACATGACACGCCCAGGGGAACGCAAGAAAAGTCCGCCAATCAGCGATTACGCAGACGCCCACTCAAACGCGACCTCGCTGACTCGAGGACCTTTCGCTCTGTATCGGTCAGGCTGTGGATGCCGTGAGCCGAAATCTTTTCAAGGATAGGATCCACCTCGCGGCTGATGAATTCATCTTCTTTCAGGTCCGGAGAAGACTGGCTGCTTGTCCGACCTGCGCGCTTGATGACCTGTTTGACCTTGGCAATGGATTGAGCACGGCTTTGGGTTCGCAAGACGGACCCGGAGGTTGCTTTTGAAAACAAGGTTTGCCCCTCAATGGCATAAAAAACGTAGGCAAGCCCAGCCAGTGCGCCTCCAAAATGTCCCGCGTGTGAGATGGTACTGCCCTGGGAAAGGATCACGCCAAGACCCGCAATCCCGAGCAGGATCAGGAACAGATGCTTTATCTTGATCTGGACTGGGAATGGAAAAAGCATCAGGGGTGTTTCTGGCCAAAGGCGGGCGAACACGGCGATTAACCCATACACCCCAGCCGAGGCGCCGACCATGTAGGAGGGCCCCCCGCCGAGGCTCCAGGCAATCAAGGCGTGCAGCAAGCCTCCAACGGTACCCGCGAAAAAATAGATACGAAAAAAGCCTGCCTTTCCCAGCGATTGCTCAATGCTGCGGCCAAAGAGATAAAGCGCCCAGCAATTGAATAGAAGGTGGAGTAAATCCGCGTGAATCAACTGAAACGTGATCAACTGCCAAAGGAAACCCTTGGCCAAGCCTGTTTGACTTAGAAAAAAATATTGTTCCCACAAGCCAGTTTGGCCGGAGGTGAATACCTTCAACAAAAAGATACCAACGGTGAGCACGATGAGCGCCACCACCGAGGAGTAGGTTTTCTCAGCTTGGTAAGGTGGCTGCATGTAAGAACGATCATCCAACATTCGCACGCAGCCTACCTGCACCCGTGGTGGATTTCAATGGACTTTTCCAACGACCGGCCCACATTGGTTAAAGTCATGGATACGGCACTTCCAATCAAATCCTCCCAGAACCTCCTCCCCGAAGTCTTTCTCCGATGGCGCACCCTTGTTGCCTGGATGATGACGTGGCTGGGAGTCTGGATGAGTTTGGGGCAGAAAGCGGAGGTCATCCGCGTGCCTGACAGCCCTGTCGAACTCAGGTTTTGGCTGGAAAACATGCTGGTTTACCACGGATTTTCCATGGATGAAACCATCATGTCCACCGGCTTGAGCAAAGCTGAAATCCTTGCAGCCAGCACACGCTGGAATATGCGTGGAGGTTCCATTGCTTCCCATACCCCCAGCGGAAACCTACGCGTGTTGCCCTACCCGGGGGGACGTCACCCCAGGATCGGTTTCCTGGAAGGAGCCATCCATCCGCAGCGTGAAACAAAGATAAGCGTCTTTGCCCCATGGGAACCGGGGGACTATGCCGTATTGGACATCCCCGAGGCGATATGGTCAAACCTCGGACTCACCTACCTGGCGCATACCCACATTCCCACGGTCTGGGACATACGGAAAATCGCCCTTGAGCCCCTCGAATGGATCCGTCATGGAGATCATTCACTGAGTATGGAACGTACCCTTCCCAATGGTATCCGCTTCGCCACCACGGTCAGGTCGACTTCAGATCATCTACGCATGAGGATGTCCCTCATGAACTGCAGCAAAGACAAGCTGAGCGATCTACGTGTCCAGAACTGCGTGATGTTCAAGGGACTTTCCGGGTTTGCACAGATCTCCAACGCAAACAAAGTTTTCATACCTCCCTATGCAGCCTGTCATGACAAGGATGGGCGCAGATGGGCCATCACCGCATGGACCCCCAACCACCGCATATGGGCCAACCCGCCATGTCCGTGCATGCATTCCGACCCTAAATTCCCGGACTGCAATCCCGGAGAAATGCGCGTCCTGGAAGGCTGGTTTTCCTTCTATGAAGGGGTGGATATCATCGGTGAGATCAACCGCATCAGGGCACTTGAATGGGATCAAGCCCCGATGGGCAAACAAGAGGAACCACCATCTGGGTTACTGGTTCATTAGGGGAATCATCCTTACTGGAGGAGCGATGCAGCGCATCCGACTGACAGTCCATCCATGCAGCTTGACCTGGTATTGCAATGAACCATCAAGCAGGTTCTAATGAGTGGCATGAACCCCGAGAAACAGGACCGACAGATCATCACCTTGCTGCTGGCTCTACTTGCCTTCAATACACTTGGCGTGCTGCTGGCCGAACCGGCACCGAAGACAAGACCCAACTTTGTCTTTATCCTGTCAGAGGACAATTCAAAACATTACCTGCGCCTCTACGGAGCTGAGCAAGGAACCACTCCGGCGATTGAATCCCTGGCAGCGGAGGGACTGGTCTTTGAGCACGCCTTCTCAAACGCCCCGGTTTGCTCCGTAGCACGCACCACGCTGATGACCGGCATCCTCGCCCCCAAGGCCGGCTTCCAATACCACCGCAAGCACACCCTGGCCCATCTTCCAGAAAACGTTCGCATGTGGCCCGCGCTCCTGAATGACGAGGGTTACTACACATCCAATAACAGCAAGAAGGACTATAACGTAGTCGAGGGAAAGGGCGTTTGGAACGCTTCCTCCCGCAAGGCCAGTTGGCGCAACCGCCCTACAAAGGATACCCCCTTTTTTCACATGCACACGATCGGGGTTTCCCATGAAAGCTCGCTCCATTTTTCGCGTGCCTCCATGAAAAATGCATCTCCGCAAACCAATCCTCAATCCGTCATGGTGGCACCCTACCATCCGGATACAAGCACCTTTCGCTTCACCTATGCCCGATACTTCGATCGCATCAAACAAATGGATCAACTGCTTGGCGGATTGGTGCAGCAGCTCAAGGAAGACAATCTCCTTGATAATACCTTTATTTTCTATTTTGGAGACCACGGCGGTGTACTTCCACGCGGAAAAGGGTATCTTTACGAATCCGGCCTGCACGTACCGCTGGTGGTGCGTATCCCTGAGCAATGGCGTTCCCAGATTCCCATGCAAACCGGTTCCCGCGTGAAAGGGTTTGTGAGTTTCATCGACTTCGGCCCCACACTGCTGCACCTGGCTGACCTGCAGGTACCTGCGGTCATGGACGGCACACCCTTTCTGGGCTCCAGGATCACGCATCAGGTCCTGGATCAACGGGATGAAACCTTTGGCTACGCCGACCGTTTCGATGAAAAATACGAGATGTGCCGTTCCCTTCGCAAGGGACGCTATAAATACATTCGACACTTCCAGCCTTTTTACCCAGACGGGCTGCAGAACAATTACCGTTACCGCATGCTGGCCTACCAGGAGTGGAAGGAAATGTACTTCGCAGGAAAACTGAACAAGATTCAGTCGGCCTTTTTCATACCCAAACCCGTGGAAATGCTCTTTGACCTGCAAGCTGATCCATATGAAACCCATAATCTTGCCAGTGATGGAGCGAACCAGGTGCTGTTGCATACCATGCGGAAGCGTCTCGTTGAAAAAATGCAGTCCATTCATGACTTGAGCCTCTACCCTGAAAGCCATATGGCCAAACATGCCCTTCAGGATGGCGTGGCATATGGTCGAACACATGCCGATGAAATCCGCGAACTACAACAGGTGTGCGACCTGGCGCTGAAACCCTTTGATGAAGCTGAACCGGCTCTCCATCGCACCCTCAAGAGCAGCTCGGCCCT
>JAAZXX010000287.1:258-5458 GCA_014239995.1 Verrucomicrobiia bacterium | reverse complement strand
AAGCATGCCAAACTCACGCTTCCAACGGTAGAAGGTTTGTTCACTGATCTGATGATCACGACAAACATCCTGGATTTTTTTTCCGCTACCCTCGGCTTCACGCAGGATACGGATCTTCTGTTCGGTTGAGTATCTTATTCCTTTCATCGTCTGAGTCCTTTCTATTGACCCAGACTAACTTTTCAAGTGGATCAGTTCTCGTAATCTCGTCCAGAACATACACCCTGCTCAAGTGGAGCAGGGTCAGGGCGTTTTTCACATTTGATGGCAGAAACACTGTCTGATCTATTTTGTATCTGTCTGGTCGGATGGGACATTGATTGAATCACTTGTTTGCACCTTGTCGTCCAGCGTGCTCGCCAACTTCACCTGGTTGAAATCCTTTTTGTTCAGTTCTTGCTGGTCACCATGGCTGCTGGCGAGTCTGTCGGACGATTGGACAGGCAACTGGAGCAATCGTTTGGATTCTTTCAGGAGAAAATCGGGATCGTTGAAGGGTTCGTAACTGATGTCCTGCCAACGGACCAAGCCATGACCATCGATCAGAAACGTCCCGTGTAATGCTTGGTCTTCAAAATCGTCAAAAGCCCGGTAAGCCTTGAAGATTTCAAGATCGGCGTCTGAAACAAGGGGAAAGGGGAATCCGTCTTGAATCTGGTTGTTATCCAGAAAAGTCTGCAGGTCCTTGTCTATTTCAAAAACGTCCATTTTCCCTTTTAATTCCTTGATTTCGTCAGTGCTAATGGCGACCAGTGAGATGCCTGCGTCCATGAAGTCCTTAGTTTTGGGTGCAAAGGAAGTGAGCTGTTCGACGCAATGCAGGCAGCTTTGCCCAAGGTAAAAGATCACCACGACGGGTCGACCCTGAAATTGGTTCAGACCTATCGATTTCCCACTGGCATCAGGTAAGTTCCAATCTGGCGCTGATGTCGGTGAATAACGCAGTGGACCAATGCTGTCAAGGGATGGACGTATACCGGCGTCATTGGGAAGCTGCGTGGCGAGTCGCCAATCTGAGGGGAAATCCAGATCTGGGGCGATCTGTGAAATTCGCTGAAATGGGGCACGTGTGAGGTCGTCGATTTCTCCCGAAATTCCCCGTAATTTGGCAAAAGCCTCGCCAGCTTCTTTCCTCTTTCCGATTTGGAAAAGAATGTCGATTTGGTTTGCCAGGGGAAGCACCTCATTCTCGCCCGCGTCGACTGCTTCGCGTGCAAGGCGTTCGGCTTTTTCATGATCTCCTGCGCGTAGATAGAGTCTGGCGAGTCGATCCTTGGTAACGCCTTTGACTTGATCCAGGAGTGTTCTGGCTGTGTCGCTTGTTCCAACCAAAAGGCCTGCGCAGGCATTCAGTTCGTCGACCGCTTCGTTTAGCGACTTGATCCGGCCATCGAACTTGCGCTCGGCCGCGGTTTTGGCTTTGGTGATCTCGGTTTCTGGTTTCTTGGCTTCTTGAGCTTCTTTTTCTGCCTTGTTTCGCGCCTCCCTTTGTTCGGTTTGAGCTTGAGCCAATCGCCCCTGCAAGGCTACCAGCTGGGCTAGAAGCAAGGCGGAATCGGCTTTTTCAAAGTGAGCAATTCCCAAAGCGCGAATGCGCTTGTCCTGTTCTGTAGGCAAGTCCGTCGGTTCCAGATACATGGTCTCACTGAGATGGATCAGCTCGTCCCACATTTCGAAACGCTGGAGCACTTGGAACATTCGGGTCCGTCCATACGAGGCGCTGCGTCCGCGTCTTGAAGCAGTATTGTATTTTGGGTGTCGTGGATGTTCGACCAGATTGGCGGCGATCGCCAGTGCGTCCCGCGATCGGCCAATATGGATCAGATTGCGTGTCATCCATTCCTGATTGTGTGCATAGTTGTGTATCTGATCCGGCATCACGCGATCGCGCATCATGTGAGCGTGATCGGCTCGTGAGGATGCTTCCTGTTGCCAAACGGCGTCACTGTATCTCTTCAATCGGGAATAGATATGTCCGGGCATGTGCCATAGATGAGCGATGCTGGGGCCTGACTGTCCGCCTCGCGCCGCGGACTTCAACGCGCGCTCGGGTTTTTCTCGGTCCCACAGGTGAATCCGGTAATGATGTGCAGGGTGCATGGGGTTCAGGGCAAATATCTGATCCAGAATCGCGTCGACCGCCTGATGACTAGCAATGGGAAGATCGCCCTTGAACTGGTAAAGTCGGACCGTCAAAAAAGCTCTCGCCTCCACGCTCCCAGGGTATGCGTGGATGATTTCCTCCAGGTTGCGAATATATTTTTGCTTGGCGGCCTTGGCGTTCTTTTTCTTTGTTTTCAAATACGCGTCCAGACCGGCTATCCAGAGTTGTTCACGTTTGCTGGTACTCTCTTTTCGTTTTACAGCCTCCTTGATGAAACCAATCGCCCGTTTTTCGTTCTCGAAATTTGCCATCGCCATCCCCCAATAAGCCATCGCACATTCTGGATCGAGCATGGCAACCTGTCGGAAAGATCTCTCGGCCTCGAAATACCAGAAGCCGTGCAACTGGCCGATGCCTTGATTGAAGAATTGCTGGGCAAGCGCGTCATCCGTGGAGACATCAAAAATCACGTTGGCTGTGCCTCCCATCAGATACGCCTTCTGCCGGGGGCCTTCGTTAAAAGCTTCGCCGTGAAAGGAGTGTCCTTCGAGAACGCCACCGGTATCGCTCGCCTTTTCAATTGATTCCGTCTTCGACTCGTTCCGCGCTTCGGTAACATCCTGTGCGTAGACACTTTGGCATGACATGATTGCGCTGAAGCAGCATGCGATTGCGATGAAGATTGCAAACTTTGCAATGGAAGCATACCTCCATGGTCTGATGTCTGTGGTTAATGATTTTTTCATGAAACTATCACATTGTTTTCTCTTGATTCCATCTTCGTTGATCCATTCGAGATGGAATCTGTGTGGAGTCTGTCCTACGAGTCCGTTTTCCACAACGCAGGAGTGTCCCATTCCACGGCACAGTTTTGAACGTGGTCTGTTGGGAAATCCTTACTAGGGCATCCTGGTAATTACAATTGCTTTATCAGGAATTCACTGAATGAATGGCTGCATCTTGTTTTGGAGTGCATGCTTGATGACGGCGGTGTTTCCGAAAGTAAATTTCTTTTCAACCGGGTCCATGCATTTACGATGCCCTCCATGAGCCGTTTCATCCTCTTTCTGTCCCTCGTCCTCTGTGCTTTTGTTGGGGAAACGCAAGCTGCCGATAAACCGGTGGCTACCTATTCGATCGTTGCCTATGATCCGGACACCGGTGATCTGGGGATTGCCGTGCAGAGTAAATTTTTTGGGGTAGGTTCGGTGGTGCCCTGGGCCAGGGCTGGGGTGGGCGCGGTGGCAACTCAATCCTACGCCAATACCACCTACGGACCCAAGGGTCTTGAGCTCATGGCTGCCGGCAAATCCCCGGAGGAGTCCTTGAAAATTCTGACCAACGACGATCCAGGACGTGACCAGCGGCAGGTGGGTATGGTTGATGCCAAGGGACGGGTCGCCAGTTTTACTGGCAGGGCTTGTAACGCGTGGGCCGGGCACAAGCTGGGCAAACATTACGCAGCTCAAGGCAATATTCTTGCCGGGGAAGCTGTCGTGGCCGATATGGCCGCCGCCTTCGAGGCGGCGCGGAAAAAACCGGATACCGAATTGGCCGACTGGCTTGTGGCTGCTCTTGCCGCTGCTGAGGCCGCTGGAGGGGACAAGCGCGGGCGCCAGTCCAGTGCCCTCCTGGTTGTTCGTGAGAAAGGCGGCTACGCAAGGTTCAATGACCGTTTCATCGATATTCGTGCTGAAGACCACAAGACACCTGTCAAGGAACTCGCGCGTTTGCTTGAACTTCACAAAAAATTCTATGCACACAGTCATCGCAACAAGCCTTCGAGGAAAAAATGAAATGTATCCTCCCTTTAGCGCTGCTTGCGTGTTGATCCGGTTTGTTTTTTGCGGCCAGGCCCAACATCCTTTTGATGGTGACCTCTCTCCAGACGGTTTTGGGGAACAAGGAAAAATGAATCAGATCATCCCCAATGGGGAAAAACTTCGTAGATAGGACATCGTCTGCTCACATCCAGGCATAACCCGGGATGATTCCTGTGTCCTCAACGACGACCGTATCGCTTGCTACAATTTGCCCTAGGCCTTTTGTCAAAGACTGGATACGGTGATCCAACCTGCATCGCTTTGTGGGGATGAAACACGAATGATCCAATGAATTACCAGACATTAAACAGCGGGCATAAGCTACCCATGGTTGGGCTGGGCTTGTGGAAAATCGAGAAAGACAGCTGCGCTCAGACGATTGTTTCCGCCGTTGAATCGGGGTATCGACACTTTGACAGTGCCTGCGATTACGGTAATGAACAGGAAGCTGGCAAAGGACTCCATGAAGTCATGACTCAAGGCATACGTCGAGAGGACTTGTGGATTACATCCAAACTTTGGAACACCTATCATCGTGCAGAGCATGTGCGTCCAGCCTTGTTGAAAACGCTCCAGGACCTGCAGCTGGACTATCTGGATTTGTATCACATGCATTTCCCGATCGCCCTGAAGTTTGTCGA
Organism: Verrucomicrobiia bacterium; assembly: GCA_014239995.1. Classification (GTDB taxonomy): domain Bacteria; phylum Verrucomicrobiota; class Verrucomicrobiia; order Limisphaerales; family AAA164-E04; genus AAA164-E04. Next base: position 890 of record JAAZXX010000287.1, on the reverse strand, counting down.
ATTTGAGTTGCGATATCCTCCGGAATGGGTTTACGAACCAGAAGCCAATCAACCTCGCATGGAGCTTGATGCTGTCCCATTGATTGAAACATGGCAGGCAATGGAAGCCTTGGTTGAGGAAGGCCTTGTGCGTGCCATTGGTGTCTGTAATTTTGGTGCAGCCCTCTTACGCGATCTTCTGGCGTCGGCAAAGATCCGACCCTCCGTTCTGCAAATTGAGTTGCACCCCTATCTATGCCAGAAAAATCTTTTGCGATTTTGCACGAAAGAAGCTATCGCGGTGACAGGCTTCTCGCCTCTTGGTGCACAATCCTATTTTCAATTAAACATGGCTGAAGCTGGAGACGCAGTGATAGAGCAGCCCTCTATTCGAGAAATTGCAAAAGCCCATACTCGAACACCTGCTCAAATTGTATTGCGGTGGGGCATCCAGAGAGGCGTTTCCATCGTTCCCAAAACATCCAATCCAGAACGTCTTCAAGAAAATATTGCATTGTTTGATTTTCAATTGAGTGATTCCGAAATGGAAGCCATCAACTCTCTGGACTGCCATCGTCGCTTTAACGATCCAGCTGATTTTGGCCCGGCTGCCTTCAACACCTTCGTGCCAATATACGATTAGCAAGGTCTAT
>JAAZXX010000287.1:0-248 GCA_014239995.1 Verrucomicrobiia bacterium | reverse complement strand
CACACCTCAGGCCGGCCGCCTTCATGTGGGGATGAACTTTGGATCGGGCAAAGAAAAGGAAATCATGAGGCAGCTCATCCTGGAGCATGTCGAAGGCTGGCAGCAGAGAGCGATTTCAAGAGATTATTCAAGCCGGAATCATCTTGAGATTTTTTAGATAATCAAAGACCATGAGACTGAACTTAACCAAAGAGGATGTAAGGCCTTATGAGCTCCACCGCCCACTTCTATTTAAAATTAACCAAAGA
>JAAZXX010000286.1 GCA_014239995.1 Verrucomicrobiia bacterium | reverse complement strand
AGCAAAGGCGTCCCCCACCTGGCGTATCGCCATCCTTTTCACGCTGCATCCTCCTGAAAAAAGAAGCACACAGGCACCAAGGACAACCGCAAGGCAATGACTTGGAATACTGGATTTCATGGAAGTTTTTTAAAACGTTAGGAGTCCAGGTTGCCTTTCAAGAGATTATCAATCCAGGAGGCATGATGGCGCTATATTCCCCTCGGGATACGGAGCATCCATCATCAAGCATCCGTCACCGCGCCTTCATGAGCTGAATTAACCAGCTTGGCATACTTGGCCAGGACCCCTCGAGTATAACGTACCTTGGGTGCCTTCCATTGCTTCCGACGCTTTTTGATTTCAGTCTTTGACACCTTGAGATCCAGGGTCCTCTTTTCGGCGTCAATCAGGATCTTGTCTCCATTTTTGACCAATCCCAGCAAACCACCCTCGGCCGCCTCGGGGCTTACGTGCCCAACCACGAACCCATGACTTCCACCCGAGAAACGACCATCGGTAATCAAGGCCACTTCCTTCCCAAGCCCCTTCCCCATGATCGCTGAAGTCGGAGAGAGCATCTCGCGCATGCCGGGCCCTCCCTTGGGTCCCTCATAACGAATCACCACGACATCGCCGCCTTTAACTTTGTCATTGAGAATGGCCTGCAAGGCCTTTTCCTCGGATTCGTAGACCTTGGCGTTGCCTTCAAAACGCAATCCCTCTTTCCCGCTGATCTTGGCGACCGCCCCGGTCTCCGCAAGATTACCGTAGAGCACCACCAGATGACCGTCCTTCTTGATAGGATTATCAAAGCCACGAATGACATCCTGCCCCTTGGGGTAAGGTTTGGTATTTGCCAGGTTCTCGGCAAGGGTTTTCCCGGTAACCGTCAGGCAGTCACCATGCAGCAAACCCTCGTCCAGCAGCATCTTCATGAGTGGGGTCAATCCGCCAATGCGGACGAGTTCCGCCATCACGTATTTCCCACTGGGCTTGAGATCTGCCAGCACCGGCACTCTTTTTCCAATACGGGTAAAGTCGTCGATATTCAGTCGAACCTTGGCTGAGTGAGCCATGGCAAGTAGATGCAGCACGGCGTTGGTAGACCCACCCAACGCAGTCACAACGGTGATGGCATTTTCGAAGGCCTTCCTGGTCATGATATCCCGTGGACGAATACCGAGCTTAAGGAGTTGCATCACCGCCAGGCCTGCATGCTCGCAGTCAGCACGTTTATCCGGCGAAACAGCAGCCTGGGCAGAACTGTTGGGGAGGGACATACCGAGCGCCTCAATACCAGAGGCCATTGTATTGGCAGTATACATGCCACCGCAGGAACCCGCCCCGGGGATGGCGCATGCCTCAAGATTGGCAAGTTGCCGGTCGGTCATCTGCTTATTGGCATGCTGTCCCACGGCTTCGAAGACCGAGACAATGTCGACGTCCTTTTTCTGAAAACAACCAGGAAGAATGGTGCCTCCGTATACGAAGATGGCAGGGCGATTCAGGCGTGCGAGTCCCATGATACAACCCGGCATGTTTTTATCGCATCCCCCGATGGCGACCACGCCGTCAAAACCCTCACAACCCACGACCGTCTCGATGGAATCAGCAATCACTTCACGGGATACAAGGGAGTATTTCATACCCTCGGTCCCCATGGAGATACCGTCTGAGATGGTGATGGTGTTGAAGATCACTCCCTTGCCTCCATTATCGTCCACCCCCTTCGTGACATGATCGGAAAGTTCGTTGATGTGCATGTTGCATGGAGTCACCATGCCCCATGTGGAAGCGACCCCGATCTGGGATTTTCTGAAATCCTTTCGTTCAAAGCCAACGGCGTGCAACATGGCTCGACTGGCCGCACGCTCGGGTCCGTCCACAATGATGGCGGAATGTTTGCGACGCAGATCCTGCTTGGGCTTGGCGCCCCCGCTACGGTTGGAAGGTGTTTTTTTCTTCATATGAAATTTGTTTGACCCGACGATTAAGATCCCGGAAGGACTCATTTACCCAGAAACCAAGCCGGGTAAAAAGACCAAAAATGGAGGAGCCATAAAAATCTCCCTGCCCAATCATTCCTTGATGGTCACCGAACGGTCGTTGCGCTCTTTGAGCATGCGCTCGAGTGCTGCCTGCTGAGTGTTGCCATCCTTGCCCACCAGGATCGCTGGGTTGGGCTCAAGCACGGGCATGTTTTCCCCCAAAAACTCCCGATGCGAACGATAAACCGCATCCCGCTCACCTGCCGGAGCCATGAAATCATAGGGGAGCGTCGTCGTGACTCCTTTTTCCGGCCAAACTGAATCGAGACTCCTGGATGCCACATAGCGCACCACTGGGTAAGGATCATTGAGGAGGGGTAACAGGAGCGGGGCAATCCAATCAACACCAGAGACTTCCTGCGCGGGTTCCCACCCCATGTGCCAGGCAGCGATGACACGCTGGGCGGCATGCCCCTTGATCATCCAGAGGACACCAGCGGCAATCTTCTCCTGCTCTCCACTCAGGGAAAGAGGCTCGTATCCATACCTGGATGTGAGATGTTCCTGCGTCCAAGCCAGGGTTTTGTCCATGTGACACAGGTTGCAGGCGTTCGGAACGCCATGCTCAGCACTTCCCTCCAGACGTGGGGACTTGACCTCGTGAGAACGGATACCGTTGAAAAGGGCATAGGTGGTGTGTGGCATGTGACAGTTCATGCAATCGCTCCCATGAGAATCCGAGTGGTGAAAAGTATGCTCAGTGACACGATCGGTATATCGGGGTTCATCATGACACTGGATACAGGCATGGCGTCCCAATTTGGAAGGTTTCAGTTGATCTGCTGGTGGAGCATCATGCATCGAATGACAGGAGAGGCATGACATTTTCCCTGACAGATAACACTCGGAGGATGACATGGCGGTAAACTCGCGCCCTCCCGCCAGGATACTGCCATCCTCCCACCAGCGCTCCCTAAAAAATTGAGGATTCCTTTTCAGGTCATCCCAGCGCTCCTGGGGGTCGCCTTCCTGGGGATGCTGGATGTAATAACGACTATCAAAAAGGCTTTCTCCCGGACGGAACTGAACCCCTTCTTTGGCTACTTTCATGGCCAGGTGGTTCTTGGGAATAAAGACTCCATGACATTGGCCACAGACGTGACTGGAACGCTCATGATCCAACCTGGCGGGGTTGACGATGGTGGGGTCCTTTCCATCGTCCAGGTGGGCCTGATACCGGGTCAGTGGATTTCGGTGCCTGTCAACGTGGGCTTCGCCAGGCCCATGACAGGCCTCGCAACTGATACCCAGTTCCGCCACCTTGGTCTCCAACATGCCGCTTTCCTCGCTCAGTCCGGGATTCCAGCAAGTGCTATGACATCGAATGCAGTGGTGATTCCATTGGGTTACCATGCGCCCCGCGTCCTCAGGGCCGCGCATGAAGGCCGCCTCACGTGGAATCCAACGCTGATCCTTGACCAGGTAGACCAGTGGAAGTGTCTGAAGGAGCGACTTCATCCGCGGACTTTCAACCCAATAAGTCTGGTAATGGTGGGACCCCGTGGTCATGACCACCTGGCGGTCGACCAGGGGGATACGTCCCAAATCGGAATCCCTACCCCGTTCCACTGCCTGCATCAAGAGGTCTGGATCCGGCATTTGAGCCCAATAAGTCTGATTGGTCCGAGTGAGGTGATACTGGAGCCCCTTTGAGACGATGGTTTGTCGGTCAAAATCCCCAAGAACGTTCCCTTCAACTGCCTTCATGGTCATGGAACGATGAAAGGTCTGCTTCCATGAAGCATGTTCGTCGGGATGACACGATCGGCAAGTATCTGAGGAAACGTAGGTATCCACATTCCCCAGCTCCGGCAACTGGGCTTTCAGGGCATCAGCGGCCCTGCGCTGGTGGGAAGAACGCTGAAGACCCAGGCAAAGCCCAAGCACCATCACGGCAACAACACTGCCTCCCAAGGCGTAGATCAACCTGGAGGACGGAGGCGGCAAGGATTGACGATCGGGTTTCTCCATGAGGTTTCTGAAAGGATCCTAGCTCACCTGGATTCCCATTTCCAGCATAACAGAGGGGCACCCGATGGCAAAAAAACACGGTGGGTCGCACAGGTCTTCAAATCTGGCTTGATACGGTCGCCCCTTGGGTTAGTTTGGGGTCGTCATGTCGACAAGTGCATGACAGCACATCCATGTTCAAACACCCTGATTTATTTGCAAGACGGCATATTGGACCTTCTGAGAAGGAACAGGCCTCCATGCTCGAGCGCCTCGGCCACAAGAGTCTGGAGACGATGATGGAAGTCACGTTGCCAGAGTCGATTCGGCTCAAGCAACCCATCCACCTGCCCAACCCTTTACATGAGCACGAGGTCATCCATCATCTCAAGCAAGCCGCAAAGGAAAACAAGGTCCTTCGCTCCTACATCGGCATGGGGTATCACGGCTGCATTGTCCCGCCTGTGATTCAGCGTAAACTGCTGGAAAATCCCGGCTGGTATACCCAGTACACTCCCTACCAGGCCGAAATCGCACAGGGACGACTGGAAAGTCTCTTTTTTTTCCAGACCATGATCTGCGACCTCACCGGCATGGACATTGCAAATGCCTCCCTGCTGGATGAAGCCACTGCGGCAGCGGAGGCCATGACATTGTGTCATGGCCTAAAAGGAGGCGGCACCCGAAATTGCATGCTCATTTCTGCGGATTGCCATCCCCAGACGATCTCGGTCATGCGCACCCGTGCCAGGGCACTGGAGATTGACATCCGGGTGGAGCAAGTCGAACAACTTGAACCAAACGAAAGCACTTTTGCCGTGCTCCTGCAATATCCTGCAAGCGACGGCTGCGTCACCTCACCGGAGCCATGGATTCGTGCTGCGCAGGAGGCCGGCGCCATGAGCATCGTGGCGAGCGACCTGCTTGCCTTGACCGTCCTGAAGCCACCAGGCGAAATGGAAGCGGACATTGTGGTCGGCTCTGCCCAGCGATTCGGGGTTCCCATGGGTTATGGAGGACCTCATGCCGCCTTCTTCGCGACGCGCGACAGCTTCAAGCGCAAGATGCCAGGACGCATTGTGGGGGTTTCCAGGGATTCCCGCGGACGAGTGGCCTATCGGCTCGCCCTGCAGACGCGCGAGCAACATATCCGACGCGAAAAGGCAACCAGCAACATATGCACTGCCCAGGCCCTGTTGGCAAACATGTCGGCCATGTATGCCATCTATCATGGTCCTGCAAAACTCAAGGCAATCGCAAACCATGTGCACGCAATGACCTGCATCCTGGCGTCCAGCATACGGGCGGGAGGACACACCATCGTTCACGAACATTTTTTCGACACCCTTCGTGTGATCCTTCAAACGGAGAACGCGGATGCGCTCCTTGCCCGCGCGGAGGCGCAGGGCATCAACCTGAGGCGACTGGATCGCCAGACCATCGGCATAGCACTCGACGAAACGGTCACCTCCGAGGATATCCTTGACCTATGTTCCCTCT
>JAAZXX010000285.1 GCA_014239995.1 Verrucomicrobiia bacterium | reverse complement strand
CGATGGTCCTGGACACGTTTCGCTTTATGCGGTGGATGCCTTTGGGAGTCCTGAGGTCTATTTCAATACTGGTGATGGCATCGGTGATACTGATGCATACCCAGTCAATGTCGGGGGGCATGCTCATCAAAACTGGGGCTTTACTCAACCTGGTGTCTACAGGGTTGGATTGCAGGCCTCTGGTCAGTTGGTGGGAGAAGCGAATGCCTCCGAGAGTGAAGTTGTGCAGTTTATCTTCAATATTCTGCCAGGTGATGGAGTTCAAGACATAACGCCGATGGTTTTTGCGGCAGGGGAATTGGATCTAGAGGTAGCCTATGAAGACGGTGCATTTGAACTCGTCCTGCTTGACGAGGTAAATGAGCAAGAAATTGAAGCTTCCGATGTTCTTTTGACCGGCGTGGCTGCCACTTTGGAACCCGTTCCAAACGATCCAGCCTTTGCCTTCCTTGGAAACCCGGGAGATCGAATCTTCATTTTGCCTCAAGATGAGCAGGAAGGTGTTTTGTTCCTGGGAATCGCTGGTGATGAAATACCGGCTGGGGAGTTTCAAGATGATATGGTCGGTTTAAACCTGGTGGGTATCAACGGTCCGGGTGATGTGTTCCTTTATGCAACAGATGCATTCGGTGCACCAGAAACCTTCTTTGATTCGGCCAATGGAATCGATGAGTCGGATGTGTTCCCTATCAATGTCGGCGGCCACTCTCATCAAAATTGGGGGTTTTCCGCTGCGGGCGCATATGAAGTTGTCCTGCAAGCTTCTGGGATCAAAACAGGAAATGGTGAATCCATTGCAAGTGATTCTGTTTCCTTCTTCTTCCATGTCATCCAACCCGAAGTGTTCAACATGGGCGAGTTGGATATGGAAGTGGCTTATGAAGACGGTGAGTGGGAACTCGTCTTGCTGGATGAAGCCGTCGAGCGTGAGGTAGAACCCGAGGAAGCTTTGCTTCAAGGAGTATCTGCCGTCATTCAAACGGTGCCGGATCATCCCGCATTCGGTTTCCTGGGCTCAGCTGGAGATGCTGCCTGGGTGCTTCCACAGGAAGAGACCGAGGGGGTTCTGTTCCTTGGCATCGCTGGTGATGAAATCGAAGCTGGTATATTCGAAAACGATTCGGTGGACCTGCAACTCGTGAACGTCAGAGGGCCGGGCGATGTTTCGCTCTATGCTGTCGATGAATTTGGCGTTCCTGCTGTCTACATGAACTCAGCCGATGGGATCGATACCAATGATGTCTTTCCAGTTAATGTCGGTGGGCACTCGCATCAAAACTGGGGATTCACGGCTCCAGGGGTATACAAGGTTGCGTTGCAGGCCTCGGGAACTTTGATTGATGGTGCTGAAGCGATTCAAAGCCAGACGGTTGAGTTCACTTTTGAACTGTTGGATGTTTCCTCGGCGATCCTCATCGCGCGAAGTGATGATGGTGGTTTGATGCTCCGTTGGGCCTCCATGGCGGGTGTGAACTACCAGGTGCAATCGAGATCTGCCCTAAATGGTGGAGATTGGATGAATCAGGGAGACCTTATTCATGGAACAGGGGAAATGATGGAACTTGAAGTGCCGGTAATGACGAATGTTGAATCCTTGTTTTACCGGTTGTGGATGGTTCCTTCAGAAACGCCATAAAGTCGATTTCAACAGGGAAGTAGCGTCCGGCGTATGATGCGCCGGGCGCTGCGAGCCCCCGTTTTACGATGGTATTCCAAAGTCGATAAACATCCTGTAAACCAGCCGGGGCAATGAAACCCCGGAAACATCATATTCCAAAACCATGCTTTGCGCTCGTTGGGATCAACTGGGGTTGCTTGCCCCTTCCAATTGTCAGGTACATTGCCTGCCCCTTCCAATTGTCAGGTACATTGCCTGTGCCTGCCTTGGCTACTTTTGATCATGCCTTTTCTGGATGGTTTGGTCTCAGCGAATCCCACTGCTGACTTCGGGTTGGTGATGACACCGATTACTCTGGCCATGATTTGTGCCGTGACGAAAAATCGACTTGGCTCCAGTGGTTGGCCCTTGATTTTGGTGGTAATTGGGACCTGGTGGCATCAGATGCACAAACGATCCATGTCCGGTGGATGCATGTTCATGCCAATCACAAACAGAGCCTGACACAAGTGGTGCATGCAATTCATCTTCAGAAGATATGCCCAGCGATAATCCCATTTGTGACTCAGAAGAAAACAAGTATTTGAACAGAGATAATTAAGATGAAAAACTTCAAGAAGCTATACTCCTTATCTTTCCACATATTAATAACCTGTCTACTTGCATGCGCATTCTGTGGATGTGGTCCCCAGCAGAGTGCAGATGGACATGGCAGTGGAGGGGATGCGGACGTCAACGATTGTTTTCACGGCTCCATGCATCGAGACGGCAATGAGCGTTGCCGGGGTCACACCAGGATAGATGCAGGGCTTCACGAAGAAAAAAGGTTTTTCAGCCAATCCAACTACTGATTCGATTGGATTTCCCATGCAAACAGAGCAAGCATCACGAGAACAAACAAAAAGATCAGCCCTTAACCCTGCAAGCAATGATGACCTGCACCAAGGCATGGGCATTCTGCGGAACATTACCCCAGAATAGACGTAAGCATCAGGGGGTGCCTTCTTAAGGTGGTTCGCTCTGTGTTATTAAGTTCACAATCGATCTCAAGGGGATTATAAAAGTAATCGTCAGCGGAAAAATTGAACAGCACATCTTTGAAAAGGGAAATTCAACCAGGCAAAGTCAAGCTTGTGGTAGTCTCGGAGTTGACCTTATGCCACAGGAATTTAACTGTTTGTCAGTAAAGCGACTTTGAGTTCGTTATAAAATACAGGCGCTATGAAATTACTTCACGGTTTTAGGTGCAGGCGTGGGTTTACCCTCATTGAGTTATTGGTAGTGATTGCGATCATTGCCATTCTAGCGGGAATGCTCCTGCCGGCGCTTTCCAAGGCCAAGGGCAAAGCGAAGCAGATCAAATGCAACAACAATCTGCGGCAGATTAATCTGGCGTTACGGATGTATTCGGATGATTTTGATGACAAAATCCCACCTCGGATTTCAGGAGGGCCCAATTGGATGAACGCCCTTGAACCCTACCACAATAACCAGGAAATTATTATTTGCCCCTCAGATCGTTTCAAAGCAGAGGAAACCCAAAAGAGGAGTTATATCATCAATGGCTTCAATGATTTCTTTGCAGTGACCCTGTCCAAAGCAGAGTTTGAGGAGTTCAAGGAATGGACTGGAACAAAGCCGATGAAGATATCCAATATTCGATCCCCCTCAGATACAATCATGTTTGGGGAGAAGAAACAGGAACGACAGGATGTGCACATGGATTTCTATCAAGGAGAAGGCAATGATGTGGAAGCGATTGATCAAAACAAACACAATGCTTCCGGTGGGGATTCCCGAGATGGTGGATCAAATTTTGCTTTTGCCGACGGGAGTGTTCGATTGTTGAAATACGGCAAGTCCCTCAGTCCAGAAAACCTATGGGCCGTTACCGAACAATGGCGAGGAGCCCCGTCTCCCTTGGAAGAATAGGCTGTCCTTGTTCGAGTGCAGATTGCTCCAGGACTGAGCTTGGTATATCAGCACACGACAAGACGCCGCCCGGTTCACGCTCAATCCAGGCGCTCAAAGAGGGCCTCGACGACGATTCTATCTTTCGAACCCGCCTCAAGCTTGAGCAAGGGTTCGCCTTGGTTCACGCCATCCACTTTCCACGCGATGAATTGAAAGCCATCGGAGGCCATCGCTTCCAGCTCAATGGGCACCTGCTTGAAATAGATTGCTGTAGAAGACTTCAGCTCATCTGAGGAAATGGAATTGACACGGATGGAACCTGCCCCGATGGGCTTGGGTTCCAGAGCCAGCTCGAAGTGACCCTGCTCCAGGCCAAAGTGATCCATCAAATCCTGTCGCAACTGGACCGGTCGTTGTCGGGCATAGGTCATGAGTCCCTGAATATTGGCTTCCCACAGGTCTTTGCTTAGAGGTGCATCTTCCTCTTTAAAAGGTGACCCGTGACCTAGCCGAGCCAGTTCAGGCCAACTCCAGCGTTCAAGGTGAGTAGCTATTTCAGGGCGAATCACGGCAGCCATTGCCTGAATGATTTCTGTCACCCTGTCACTGGAAAAATCTGCGTTCAAAAGGTCGGCACATCGATTGACAAACTGAGCTCTAAAGGATGCGTTCTCAAGCATGCGTCGCAACATCATGGTGTTCCCTGAGCCGTTGGGCCATCGAAGACCCGACTTGGCGGTGCTGGTGTAAAAATCAAACATGTTGTCGTAGTCGGCAAAGTCACGGCGCATGGCAGGCACGTAGACATCCTCGCGCCATAGATGAAAACCGTAATCCTGGTCGTAGAGCATCCATCGGAATTTGCCTCCGTTTTGGTCACGCCACTGTTTGATGTTTCCGATGTCAAAATTTTGAAAATAAATCACTGCCAGATGGTAATCGATGAAACTGGATGCCTCCAAATAAGATCCGGTTACTCTGGCGTAGCGCTTGTCGGAGGCGAGTGAGGTGGCTTCCATGTAATCCCGCATGGCATGGTAGGATTTCGAACTGCCGGAGTTGGCCGATCCATAGCCTTCGATCAGGTCGACTTCATCTGGATCCACCCCGTGATGGGATGCCAGAAAATGTTCACTCATTTTCTCACGCAAATTGTAAATCCCCCAGTAGGATCCGTTGAGGTAGACCACCACCGGTCGGTAGGCTTGTTGCTCGACATCCAGGCGATCGGCGACGCGTTGGAACAATGCATCCCGCATCAGGGTAAACTGCCCATTGACAAAATAACTGCCGTTGGATCGTCGACGACCAAAGGCGGTGATTTCGCTTCGAGGGGGTATCTGGTGGGTACTTTGATTGTCGTTTCCGGAATTACGCAGTACAAAGGATTCAAACGCGTCAACCTCGATGTCGGGGAACAGGGGATAGCGTACTTTCCCTTTTCCATATTGACTTCGGGCAAAAAAGGCCAGCGATTTCTGGGGGTATCCCCGAGAACCCCATCCACCAAAGACCTTCACCCCCAGGGTCTGCTGAAAACCCCGTTGACCATCCGGCTCGAAGAATTCGAATGAAACAGGCATTTCACGATGCTTCCAGGCATTGGAGGCGGAATAGGGGAAATTTGCCGAGACCGTTCCACGACTGTTGAACATGTGTGAGCCAAAGCCGTAGAGAAAGCCTTCATTGATTTCGAATGCATCACCCGGAGCCGACAACGAGACCACCGCCAGAGTATGGGAATCTCCAATAAAGTAAGTTCCTGTCACTTCCTGGCTTGTTCTTCCTGACCCTTCCATGGAAACCATCCGCAGGACCGAGGTTTCGGTGATGTCAACAGGGTGCTCATAGGAGAGGCCGTTCAGGCGAGGGTCCTCCCCATTGAGTGTGTAGCGGACAGAGAGTCCGCGTGAGAGCAGGTTCATTTCAAGGCGGATGCTCCCGGGATAC